>NZ_CALLZT010000170.1:0-10398 GCF_937858515.1 uncultured Gordonia sp.
GCCCGTCGTGGCGTTCGCTCCCGTTATCCACGGCGCGGAGGGGGCTCCCCGCCGCTACTTCGGTCTCTCCGCCGCCGCCCTCGACGCCCTGCAGGCGGCGCAGCTCGCCGCGGTGCTGCCGAAGCCCTCGAGCTGGCGGGCGGCCAGATGTACCTGACCACGGGCCGAGGCGTCCGAGGAGCCGGCCGCTGCCAGCCCCACCGCGTCGCCCGGCTCCCAGCCGGCCTCGATCAGCCGCAGCCGTAGTACCGCCGCGATCACCGGGTCTGGGCCCAGGGCCCGGGTGACGATGGTCCCCGGCCGCCCCGACTCCGCAACATATCCCGGAAGATCCTGACGCACATGGTATCCCGACGCCAGGAAGGCCGGGACGACGACGGCCGGACGGTCGTCGGCGAGATCGGAGAGCACCTCGGCCGGAGTGGGGCCGAGGACGTCGACGAACGCGGTGCGGGTTGTCCCGATCCGCTCGCTCACGGCGGCGGCGATCTCGGCGATCATGTTGACGCCGTGTGGATTTCGTGTTCCGTGGGCGACGATCACGGGGTTCACGTCCCGCATCCGATCGCCGAGCGGCAATGGTGTGTTCACTATTCGTCCTCCCCGTCATATTCCAGGTCGACGGCCAGCCGGTAGCCGCGCTTGACCACTGTCTGAATCATCTTCGAATCCCCCAGCGCCGCACGGAGTCTGGCCACAGCCACCTCGACGGCATGGGTGTCGGAACTGTCACCGGGCAGCCCGGCGAGCAGATCGGTGCGCGAAACCACCCGCCCCGGGGTCACCGCGAGGGTCTTGAGCAGCGTCATGCTGGTGGCCGACAGCTCGAGCAGGTTGCCGTCGACCATCACCGACTGGCCGCGGATGGCCGTGTCGTGGCCGTGCACCCGGAGCCGGTGACTGCGCCGCGGCAGTTCCTCGGTGATCAGCCGGGCCAGCGCGCCGAGTCGGTAGCGGTGCGGGTAGATCGTCGGGACCTGCTGCGCCTCAAGCGGTCCCGCGGTCACCGAGCCCACGCAGAAGGCGGGCACCGAGGTGCGCATGGCGTGGGTGAGCGCGGCCATCTTGCCCAGTTCCTTGGCGCGGGTGAACAGCGCCGCCACCGCAGGTGCGCTGGTGAAGGTGATCGCGTCCAGGTCCGACCGGATCACCGCGGCGATCAGTTTGTCGATGCGCGCCACATCCGGATGGACCTGCCAGCGATAGACCGGCACCGGCAGCACCTCGGCCCCCGCCGCGCGCAGGACATCGCAGAAGTCCGGCAGCGGTTCCCATTCGGTGGTCGCCCCGTGCAACTGCACCGCCACCCGGAGACCGTCGACGCCTTCGTCGAGTAGTTTGTCGAGCACCTCCGACGACGACTCGCTGTCGGGGGACCACTCCTCGGTCAGGCCGGCGGCGCGGATGGCGCCCTTGGCCTTGGGGCCACGCGCGATCAGCCGGCTGCGGCCGAGCGCGGCCAGGAGACCTTCGGCATTGCCCCAGCCCTCGGCCGCCTCCACCCAGCCACGAAAACCGATACCGGTGGTGGCCACCATCAGATCCGGCGGGTCGGCGATGATCTCCTCGGTGACCTCGGCCAGCGCCGAATCGTCGGCCAGCGGCACGATCATGATCGTCGGCGCCGACAGCACGTCCGCGCCGCGCCGGTTGAGCAGAGCACCGAACTCCTCCGAGCGCCGTGCGGCGGTGATCCCGATGGTGAAACCGGTCAGCGGTAACGACGCACCGTCCGGATCGGAGCCGTCGTCGCCGGGTTCGGCGGCCACACGCTGGGCGGGGGTGGTCCGGGCCCGGCCGGGCGTCGATGCGGACGTAGTGGTACCGGTACTCATCGGTTCGGGAAGAACACCTCGACGGCGCCGTCCCGCACGATCACCGCATAGCTCGGGACCGACCGCGACTCGTCGTCGAGGCATACACCGGTGCGCAGCGAGAACGCCTGCTTGCCGAGCGGGCTGGTCACCATCGGCTCGCCGTCACGGTCGCCGGTCAGCCCACGCGAGATCACCGCGGCCCGCGAGAACGGGTCGATGTTGCCGAGGGCGTACAGCTTGCTGCGTCCGGCGGTGGCCTCGCGGTCCGATTCGGCGGCCGGCACGCGGAACAACGCGGCCTGCTCGAAATCCGGGCCGAGTACGCCGACGCCGCGGCCGATCGACAGGTCGGACAGCAGGCAGGCCCGCACCCACGTGCCGTCGACGGCGTCGGGATGCCGTGCGGTGACGTGCCGCAGGTCTGCGTCGCCCGGGGCGACCAGTGCCGCGTCGCCCGGGGCGACCAGTGCCGCGTCGGTCGGGGCGACCAGTGACTCAGTGGTGGTCTGTTGTGTTGTCATTGCAGTGCTCCTTCGGGCTGGGAAGAGCCGATGGGGTCGGGTCGGGATGTGGGCCAGGCTCACACCGAGGCCGGTGCGTCCTGCTCGGCGGGTTCCCGCGGCGCAGATGGCACGGACGGCATCGGCGGCATATCCAGCAGGACCGGCACGCGCCGTTCGTAGTCGGCGAAGCGGATCGTCGGGTCGGCGACCTCGGGAGCATTGACGAAGGAGACGAAGCGGCTCAGCTTCTCCTCGTCGTCGAGCACCGCGGCCCACTCGTCGCGGTATCCCGCGACATGACGCGCCATCGCTTCCTCCAATTCGGCGGCCAGCCCGAGGCTGTCGTCGCAGACCACCGCTTTGAGATGATCCAGTCCACCTTCCAGGGACTCCAGCCACGGCGCGGTGCGCTGCAGCCTGTCCGCGGTGCGGATGTAGAACATCAGGTACCGATCAATGTAGGCGACCAGCGTCTCGTCATCCACCCCGCCGGCCAGCAGCACGGCATGCTTGGGGCTCTGCCCGCCGTTGCCGGACACGTACAGGTTCCAGCCGTGTTCGGTGGCGATGACGCCGACGTCCTTGCCGCGGGCCTCGGCGCATTCGCGGGCGCAGCCCGAGACACCGAACTTGATCTTGTGCGGCGAGCGCAGACCGCGGTAGCGCTTCTCCAGGAACACCGCCATGCCCACCGAATCCTGCACGCCGTAGCGGCACCAGGTAGATCCGACGCAGCTCTTCACCGTGCGCAGGCTCTTGCCGTATGCCTGCCCCGATTCCATGCCGGCGTCGACGAGGCGGCGCCAGATCTCCGGAAGCTGGTCGACGCGCGCGCCGAACAAGTCGATGCGCTGACCGCCGGTGATCTTGGTGTACAGGCCGTAGTCGCGGGCAATCTCGCCGATCACGATCAGCTGCTCGGGGGTCACCTCGCCGCCGGGCATCCGCGGCACCACCGAGTACGAGCCGTTCTTCTGCATGTTCGCCAGGAAATGATCGTTGGTGTCCTGCAGGGCGGCCTGCTCGCCGTCGAGGATGTGGTCGCTGGAGGTGGACGCCAGGATCGAGGCGACGGTCGGTTTGCAGATGTCGCAGCCCACCCCGGTGCCGAACCGCTCGATCAGCCCGGAGAAGGTACGGATGCCGGTCACCGAGACGATCTCGAACAGTTCGGCGCGCGACTGCGAGAAGTGTTCGCACAGCGCCTTGCTCAGTTCCACACCCGAGGCCGCGAGCAGCGACTTGACCGACGGCAGGCAGCCACCGCAGGTGGTGCCCGCGTTGGTGCAGCCCTTGATGGCAGCCAGATCGCAGGCGCCGGCAGCGATCGCCGAGCAGATGCTGCCCTTGGACACGCCGTTGCAGGAGCAGATCTCGGCGTCGTCGGGCAGCGCGTCGACGCCGATCGCCGGACCCGACGAGCTCGGCGCGATCAACGACGACGGGTCGCCGGGGATCTCGCGGCCGACCATCGGCTTGAGCATCGCGTACGCCGACGCATCGCCCACCAGGATGCCGCCGAGCAGGGTCTTGGCGTCGTCGGAGAGTACCAGCTTGGCGTACTTGCCGGCCACCGGATCGTGGTAGACGATCTCCAGTGCGTTCTCGGTGGTGCCCATCGCGTCGCCGAAGCTGGCCACGTCCACCCCGAGCAGTTTGAGCTTGGTGGACATGTCCGCCCCCGGGAACCGGCTGTCGCCGCCGAGGAGTTGGTCGGCCACCACCTCGGCGGTGGTGTAGCCGGGGGCGACCAGGCCGTAGCAGCGGCCGTCGACGGCGGCCACCTCGCCGATCGCGTACACATCGGGATCCGAAGTGCGGCAAGCATTGTCGGTGAGCACACCACCACGTTCCCCGACGTCGATGCCGGCCTCGCGGGCGAGTTGATCGCGGGGCCGCACACCGGCGGAGAACACCACCAGCGCCGCGTCGATGGTCGAGTCGTCGCTGAGCGTGACCTGCAGCATGTCCTGCTGCTCGGGGTGATCGGCGATGCTCGAGGTGCCCACGCCGGTGTGCACGTGCAGACCGAGATCGGTGATCAGGCCCTTGAGCACCGCACCGCCGCCGTCGTCGACCTGCATCGGCATCAGCCGGGGCGCGAATTCGACGACGTGCGGGGTCATGCCGAGGAGCTTGAGCGCGTTGGCGGCCTCCAGTCCGAGCAGACCACCACCGACGACCACGCCGACCGCTCCCGGCCCGGCGGCCTCCGCGGTGGCGCGGATGCCGTCGAGGTCATCGAGGGTGCGGTAGACGAAGCACCGCTGGTGGTCGTGACCGGTGACGGGCGGGACGAAGGCGTACGAGCCCGTCGCCAGGACCAGTGCGTCGTAGCCGACGACCCGGCCGCTGTCGGTGGTGACCTGCTTGGCGGACCGGTCGATCGCGGTGACCAGCTCACCGAGGTGGCTGGTCACCGCCTCGTCACCGGTATAGGTGTTGCCGTCGAGCGCCAGCGAATCACGCTGCCAGGAACCGACATAGGAGGACAGGGCCACCCGGTCGTAGGCGGGGTCGGCCTCTTCGCCGATCACGACCACATCCCAGTCGCCGCCGGAATCGTGGTTGCGTAGCGACTGCACGAACCTGTGTCCGACCATGCCGTGGCCTGCGACCACCACTGTCTGCCTGCTCATCTTGTTACTTCTCCTCGAACCGTGTTCGGTGTGTGCGTCCGGACGTGCGCCTTCAGGCGAGCGTCCCGGTTCCGCTCGTCGTCGAAACCTTGGGCTGTTCCGCGGTTTCTGCTGTGTCGTCAGTGATGGGGGCGGGGGCGATCGGGTCGGTGACGGCGGGCTCGACCACGATGTCGGTGGTCTGGGTGGTCAGTACGGTCTGCCGGCGGACGTAGAACCACCAGGTGATCACCGCGGCGACCACGTAGAAGGCCATGAAGATCCAGAACGCGGCGGTCGCGGACTGATTGGACTTGTAGCTGGCGCGCAGCACCAGGTTGATCCCGACACCGCCGAGTCCGCCGACCGCGCCCGCGATTCCGATCAATGCGCCCGACATCGACCGCGACCAGACGACCTTCTGCGTCGGCGACATGTCGGTACTGGCCTGTGCCTTCTCTTCCCAGATCGTCGGGATGATCTTGTACACCGAACCGTTGGCCAGACCTGACAGGATGAACAGCACGATGAAGCCGATGACCAGGCCGACGAGGTGGCCGGTCTCGATGACCTTGCCGTTGTTGTCGGCGGCGGTGGCGGCGAACACCAGGATCGCCGCTCCGAAGGTCATACCGATAAATGTGTACAGCGTCACCTTGCCACCGCCGATGCGGTCGGCGAGTTTGCCGCCGTAGGGCCGGGACAGGGAGCCGAGCAGCGGGCCGATCCAAGCGATCTGCGCCGCGGCGAGCGCGGGCTTGGCCGCACCCGCGGAGGTGAAGCTGAGGTTCAGCACCTGGGCGAAGGCGAAACCGAAACCGATGAACGAGCCGAAGGTGCCCACGTACAGGATGCCGATGATCCAGGTGTCGCGGTACTTGAGGCAGTCGACCATCGCTTTGGCGCTCGATGTCTGATGATCGAGGTTGTCCATGAACAGGGCCGCGCCGATACCTGCGATCACCAGGAACACCAGGTAGAACATGCACACCAGTTCGGGCCGATCGGCGGCCAGCCAGATGACGATCAGGCCGATGATCTGGATCGCGGGCACGCCGATGTTGCCGCCGCCGGCGTTGAGGCCCAGTGCCCAGCCCTTGAGGCGCTGCGGATAGAACGCGTTGATGTTCGTCATCGACGACGCGAAGTTGCCACCACCGAAACCGCTGATCGCCGCGACGGCGAGGAACCAGCCGAACCCGAACTCACCCGGATTCATCATCAGCATGATGATGAGGCCGGTGGGAATGAGCAGCACGACGGCACTGAAGATGGCCCAGTTGCGACCGCCGAAACGCGCGGTGGCCTGGGTGTAAGGGATACGCAGGCACGAGCCGACGAGGGTCGCCGTGGCCGCGATCACGAACTTCTGATCGACACTGATCCCGTATTCCGGGCCCATGAACAGTGCCATCACCGAGAACATCGACCAGATGGAGAATCCGACGTGCTCGCAGATCACACTCCACAGCAGATTGCGCTTGGCGATCGCGGCATTGCCGTTGTCCCAGGCCTCCCGGTCTTCGGGATCCCAATCGGTGATCGTGCGGTCACGCCGCAAGTTGGTCAACAGAGTCGACATATGGTTTCCCCTTGGATCATCTATCGGGTGGCACCGGCGACCTTCGGTCCGGACCGGCCGCGTGTCTGTGCACGCTGCGAGGTCTGCCGATGGCTGCGCCGGTATGTCACCGACCCCGATGTCGGTTGAGATCCAAGGTAGGAACCGCGTGTTTCACGGTTTTGCCCGTCGGTGACCGAACAATCACGTTGTTCTCACATCACCCCGGCCGCCGTGAGAGGTGCCCGGCGGCCGTGTCACGCTCTAAACGAGCCACCCCACCAGGTCGACGACGCGCAGCAACCCGGGCAGCGCACCGCAGGAGGACCGGGGGTGCAGTGCATGGACCGCCAGACGGAACATGGTGGCACGCAACAACATCTGTGGCCACTCGTCTTGATCGGCCCAGCGGTTGACCAGATCGTCGTCGGCACCGCCCCAGGCCAGCGCATCGACCACAGCCACCGCCGACCCCCACTCCGCGGGTCGCCAGTAGGGAACGATGTCGGTGATCCCGGGGGCCGCGGCACCGGCGAACAGCACCGTGCCGAACAGGTCGCCGTGCACCACCTGCGACTGCATCTCCACCGGTTTACGCAGCTTGGCGAGCATCTTGAGGGCTTCCACACTGGTATGCCCGTCGACCGTGGTGTGTTCTGCCATACCCGCCGCGTGCGCCGAACGCAGTGGCGGATCTTCCCAAGCCGCACGGTCGGCGGCCACGAACACGTCGACATCGCTGTGCGGTGGCGCCGGCGGCTGCACCAGGAAACGCGCCATCCCGACTCCCGCGAGGGCCGTGTGCAGGCGGTCGGCCACTGACAGCACCTCGTCGTGACGTGGCTCGGGGCTGCCGGCGATGTAGGAGTCGGCGCGCCACCCCGACACCACATACCGGCCGTCGGCGGCCCGGTACGGACGCGCGATACGCAGCCCGTCGACGTACAGGTTCTCGCGGACCTTCGCCGACCAGGCGGCCCGGGTGTAGTCGGGCACGAGGGACAGTACTACCTCACCCACACGCCAGCCACTGTGCCACGAATCGGCAAGTGCTATCGGCGGGTGCGCCGTAAGGCCGAACGCAGCGAGCACATGATCAGGCGGGGCAATCGGAGTCACGCAAGAAAGATTACCGAGGCAAACTTGTTAATTCACCTAACGACACGAATATCCATCTAGATTTTACGTGTGATCCGGTCCGACGGACAGCACCCGAACGGTCTACTACCAACTGGTAGTAGACCGTTCGCAGCGTAACGATCGAAGTGCGACTAGCGATTACGCAGCCCCTATCAGTACACCGGAAGCGACGGTTCCACCTGGTGAGCCCACGCCGTCACACCGCCCTGCAGGTGCGTGGCATCGGCGAAACCGGCCCGTTTGAGCGCGGCCAGCGCCTCCGCCGACCGGATCCCCGTCTTGCAGTACAGCACCGTCGGCCGGTCCTGCGGAATCTTCGCCAGTCCCGCACCCGACAGGATGTCACCCTTGGGGACCAATTCGGCACCGTCGATATGCACGATGTCCCACTCCACCGGCTCCCGCACGTCGATCAGCGCGAATCGCTCCCCGGCGTCGAACTTCGCCTTCAACTCCGTCGCCGTCAGCGTCGATCCGGTCGCGGCGTCGGCCGCCTCCGCCGACACCACGCCGCAGAACTCGTCATAGTCGATGAGTTCGGTGATCCTCGCACCGTCCGGGTCCTTCCGGATCCGGATGGTGCGGTAGGTCATGTCGAGGGCGTCGTACACCATCAGCCTGCCCAGCAACGGCTCACCGATCCCGCAGATCAACTTGATCGCCTCTGTACCCATGATCGACCCGATCGACGCGCACAGGATGCCCAGCACTCCGCCCTCGGCGCAGGAGGGCACCATCCCCGGCGGCGGCGCCTGCGGGTACAGATCCCGATAGTTGATGCCCCGCCCGTCCGGCGCGTCCTCCCAGAACACCGACGCCTGCCCCTCGAACCGGTAGATCGAACCCCACACATACGGCTTGTGCGCCAGCACCGCGGCATCGTTCACCAGATACCGGGTCGCGAAGTTGTCCGTACCGTCCAGGATCAGGTCGTACTCGCCGAACAACGCCACCGCACCCTCGGCCTCCAGCCGCTGCTGATGCAGATTCACCGTCACATACGGGTTGATCTCCCGGATCGAATCACGGGCGCTCTCCCCCTTCGGCCGACCCACATCGGACCGGCCGTGGATCACCTGCCGCTGCAGATTCGACTCGTCCACCACATCGAACTCGACGATCCCGATGGTGCCCACACCCGCCGCGGCCAGATACAGCAGCGTCGGCGAACCCAGGCCGCCCGCACCGATCACCAGCACCTTTGCGTTCTTCAACCGCTTCTGCCCGTCCATACCCACATCGGGGATGATCAGGTGCCGGCTGTACCGGGCGACCTCGTCGTTGCTGAGCTCGGCCGCCGGCTGCACCAGCGGAGGAAGAGAAGACACGGCAAACTCCTGTGTTGGACTGGTCTTGTCTACCGGTCAACTCCACAGGCGGCCCGGGTAATCCCGACCGGCGACGATTCGACAGCGGGTCTCACCCCTTGCCTGATATCACCCCTTGTCTGGAAACGGCCAGGGATTCGGTTTGCAGACGAACGACGGATCCGCGTCGATGTCGGGATCGAACGACAGGATGTCCTTGTTGGACACACCGAACGACTGCTGCATCATCACCGGGGCCAGCGCCCCGTTACGCGGACACGGAAGATGATGCTCGTACCCGATGCCGTGCCCCACCTCGTGATTGATCAGATACTGCCGATACAGCAGGTCATCGCCCTGATACGAATGCGCCCCGCGCACCCAGCGGGCCTCGTTGAGCACCACCCGCTGGTCCGGCGGGTAGTAGCAGCTGGTTTCCAGTTTGATCTGATACCCGCACAGCTCCCGCGCCGTTCCCGACGACGTCAACGAAATCCGCAGATCAGGATCGCCGGAGGCGACCCGCCGGAAGGCGACCTTGCCGTCGCCGATCCAGCTGCGCGGGTTGGCCAGCGTCGCCTCGACCATCTTCGCGAACGTCGACTCCCCACCGAAATCCTGCGGGTTGACACCGTCCTCGACCTCGACCGTGTACGTGAACACCTGCCCGGTGCCGACCTGCTCACCACGTCCTTTGACCTGGTGATATACCTTCTCACCCTGCGCGGTGAACGAACCGCCCGACGGCAGGACGCCCGCGGGCATCGCATCGGGATCGACCTGTTCGCTCGGCGCTCCGATCGCGGTGGTCGCCTCGTTGATGTTGGTGTTGCGGGCCGTCAGATCGGCAGGGCTCTCCGGCTGCGCGGGCTTGCCGCCGTCCCGGAAGGTCAGCACCAGCAATATCACCGTCAGCACCGCCAACGCCGGAATCACGTAGGTGCGCCACCCATAGGTGGACAGCACACGTCCGAATGCGTTGGGCCTGCGCCGCTTGGACCACTCGTCCGGACCCGCCGGACGACGTCCGCCGATGTCTGTGGGATCCCACCGCGCCTGCAACGGCTGGTCCGGATTGGGCCGATTCCACCGTTCCTGCGCAGGTCCGGGAGAACCGGACCCCGAACCCGGCCGCGAACCGTACTCACCTTTCTCTGGGCCACTCACCAATCAACCTTCTCATAGGCCACGCGGAATGCCGTACACGTGCGCTCCGCGGCCTGTCCGGAACCCTCGACCGCCACTGCGCAGCCACCGCCGCGGTCCCGCCCGAACCGACACCGCGCCCGGGCACGGGTACTCTCAGAGCATGTCGACTGCCACGAATTCACCCGCCAACGCGGGACGCAGCACGCGCTTGCCGCGCAGTGCGCGCAGGTTGCAGTTGCTGGAAGCGGCCAGCGAGATCTTCGTCGAACGCGGATACCACTCCGCGGGCATGGACGAGATCGC
>NZ_CALLZT010000171.1:0-13203 GCF_937858515.1 uncultured Gordonia sp.
GCGAACCAGTTGTTGTTGCCGCCGTAGAGGACGACGGTGTCGTCATTGGCGATGCCGCGCTCGGACAGCAGGGCCGAGAACTGCTCGCGGTTGACGAAGTCGCGGCGGACCTGATCCTGCAGGTCCTTCTTCCAGTCGAGCTTGATGGCGCCGGGGATGTGGCCGCCGTCGTAGGCCGAGGTGTCCTCGTCGACCTCGACGAAGACGGTCTTGTCGGCGGTGAGGTTCTGCTCAGCCCATTCGGCGCTGACCAGGACGTCGGAGCGTGCCATGGTTATGTCCTTTCGGAAGACATGCGGGGTTTTGCTTGATTTCGGGGTGTTGTCTGGCCGGGAGATTGCAGCACGACGACATGGGAAGGCCGGACGCTCTGCGGGTGTGGACACGGTTGTCCGTCGAGTGCACCGGGATCAGGACGCTTCGGGGCGAGGTGTGCTCACCCGTCGGTCATCGAGCGCGGCGCGGTCGCTGATCAGCGACAGCAACAAGTGGCGCAACGACAGAAGTCGATCGCGCGGCGACGGGTGAGAAGGAACTCACGGCGCTGTTGCATGGGGACGAGACTACAGCAGCGTGACGTAGCGCTCACACACGCGGTCGTCCGGTGCTGTCCAAGATGTCCGGTTACCGGGTGAATGTACTGGTCAGAAGCCGTTCAGGCTGAGATCACGATGAGCAGAACGCCCCTCGATGAGGATGTCGCTGCCGGCGCTGGTGACCGATGAGGGTGACATACCCCACGGCATCGGGATACGGGGCAACGTCATGGTGAACCGTTTCAGGACCGCCCGCAGCAGGTCCGCCTTCGCCGGGTCGGTGTCGAGGTCGCCGGGGTCGGCGTGCTCTTCGGGGCCCGCGTACAACCCGTACGCGAACACGCCGAGCCGGCCGTCGGTCAGTACCAGGTTGACCAGCACGCTCAACCGCTTCGACGTGCCGGTGAACTCCGACGCCGACGGGGAACTCGTGGGTGTGGGCAGACCGCCGGGGGGCGTGGGCGGCAGTGCGACCGTCCCGGTCAACACCACCCCGTGCGAACGCTTGAGGACGCCGTCGCCGGGTCCGCCCCCCCCCGCCTTACCCGGTTCGGCCGGGGTGGTGACGTACAGATCGGTGATGCCGAGCAGGCGGCCGAGGTTGGGCGAGTCGAGCCGGACCGAGGCGGCCACGTCGTCGGCGGCCAGGGTGTCGGCCGAATCGAACCGGAAACCGCTGCGGCCCGCACGCAGATCCCCCGTGACCACGCTCATCTCCGCGTGACAGCCGCCGCGGGTGGCGCAGCCGTCGATCGGGACACCGCGCGCACTGATGATCGAGCCGGAGAACCGGCCGTCGCGGGCGTGGGTCGTGAACGGGAAACCCTTCAGGGTGACCTGAGGTTCGTAGTCGACACGCGGGGTGGCGAGCATCGCCCGGGCCAGCGATCGTTCGGCGCGAACGGCCACCGCGAGATCGGCGAGATACGCCACGGCAGCGACCCCGAGCACCATGACAATGGTCACGATCAGCAGGCGGCGGAGCCGGAAATGTCGCGCTCCGGTGCTGGTGGGTGCGCCTGAGCCACCCTCGGTATGCGCCTTGTTAACAGCCGGGTCCGACATTGGCGTTATTCTGTCATCTGTCGCGTACAAGGTGGTAAGGCGATGGACACAAAGCGGACCGGGTCCGATTCATACCGGTCTGCCCGACGTAGCCGATCGGAGCTGCATTCGTGGATCTCCTGCTCCTCACCGCCGACCCCAACCCGGATTCGGTGCTGCCCTCCCTGTCGTTGCTCGCGCACAACGTCCGGGTGGCACCCACCGAGGTGTCGTCGCTGATGGAGGTCGGCAACGCGGACGTCGCGATCGTCGACGCCC
Source organism: uncultured Gordonia sp. (assembly GCF_937858515.1). Lineage (NCBI taxonomy): Bacteria > Bacillati > Actinomycetota > Actinomycetes > Mycobacteriales > Gordoniaceae > Gordonia > uncultured Gordonia sp. Next base: position 1,860 of record NZ_CALLZT010000171.1, read on the forward strand.
GCACCGATCTTGCCGCCGCCCGCGGACTGTGCCGCCTACTCGGCAGCACCGGGTCGGCGACGCCCGTCGCCGCGGTCCTCACCGAGGGCGGTCTGGTGGCGGTCAACGCGGACTGGGGGATCGATGAGTTCCTCCTGCCCGCCACCGGCCCCGCCGAGATCGACGCCCGGCTGCGGTTGCTGATGGTGCGCACCCGCGGCCTGAGTACCGACGAGGCGGCCGGCAAGGTCACCCTCGGCGAACTGGTCATCGACGAGGGCACCTACACCGCACGACTGCGCGGCAAACCGCTCGACCTGACCTACAAGGAGTTCGAACTCCTCAAGTATCTGGCGCAGAACGCGGGCCGGGTGTTCACCCGCGCGCAACTGCTGCAAGAGGTGTGGGGCTACGACTTCTTCGGCGGCACCCGCACCGTCGACGTCCACGTTCGGCGTCTTCGCGCCAAACTCGGCAGCGAGCATGAATCGCTGATCGGCACCGTGCGCAACGTCGGCTACAAGGCGGTTCGGCCCAACCGTGGCCGGAACTCCGCACCGGACCAGGGCGACGAGCACGCCGACGACTTCGACGACGCCGATGAGGAACTGACCGTCGATGAGTGATGTCCGGGTCGTCGAATCGCTCACCGGCGAGCAGGCCCGGTGGGCTCACGACCTGGTCGTGTCGGCGACTGTGGCCGACGGTGTCGAGCCGTTGTCCGAACAGGGTCGATTGGCGATCGACGGCACCGGTGATAGCACCGAAGGTGTTGTGCGGCATGTGCTCTCGTCTCATGGGTACGCTGTTGTGCTGGTCTCTCCGGGTGACGGGGCGGCGATGATCGAGGCCGTTGTCGATCCCGGGCATCGCCGCCACGGGCATGGGCGCGAGCTGGTGCGCGAGGCCTTCGCGCAGGCACGCCTTCTCGGAGTCGAAGCGAATATCTGGGCGCACGGCGACCTGCCCGGTGCGGCGGCGCTCGCGGCGAGTCTCGGACTGTCGCGCAATCGTGAACTGCTGCAACTGCGCCGGCCGGCCGGAGACGGCTCCGACCTGCCTGAGCAGGATCTCGATGCGTCCATTGAACTGCGCACATACGCCGGACCCGGCGACGACGCCGAGATCCTGCGGGTCAACAACGCGGCCTTCGACTGGCATCCGGAACAGGGCGGCTGGAGCCTTTTGCAGATCCACGAACGGACCGGCTCGGACTGGTTCGACCCCGCCGGGCTGTTCCTGGCCTGTGATCGGAAATCGTTGCAGCTCTGGGGTTTTCACTGGACCAAGATGCAGTCTCCGGAGCTCGGTGAGGTGTACATCGTCGGCGTCGACCCGGCCGCGCAGGGCCGCGGTCTCGGCCGGCTGCTGACCCTGGCAGGTCTGTATTACTTTGTCCGCGTGGGTGTCTCGGAAGTAATGTTGTACGTCGAGGGTGACAACACCGCCGCATTGAATACGTACGAGAAGCTCGGATTCACCCGGTACGCGGTCGATGTCGCGTATGGAGTACCCGCTCCTCAGCGCTGAGGCCGAATTCCGGTGTAGACGCCTTCGGGTCGGAATCGCAGCCGCCGTTCCTGATACTCCTCGAGTGCGTGCGCGGTCCAGCCGACCATCCGGGCGAGAGCGAAGACGGTCTCCGCGGCATCGTCGTTCATCCCGAAGCTCAGGGCCACCGCGGCGAGGGCGAGATCGGAGGTGATGAATCCGCGATGTTCGTCCCGGGTGTGGATCGACCTGGCGACGACCTCGAGTGCGATGGCCGGGCGTACGTCGGGAGTGGCTGCAGCGGTGAGGAATTCGAGGATGCATCCGGCGCGCGGATCGCGGTGGGAATAGACGATGTGGCCGGTCCCCGGTATCGGGGTATCGGCGGCGATGCGTTCGGCGACGGCCCGTTCCGGGTCGTCGAGGGCGGATTGGAGGAATCGGTAGGCCAGTGTGGTGGCGCCGCCGTGCATCGGTCCGTCGAACGCGCCCAGCCCGGCACCCAGGGCCGCGTAGATGCTGCCCCGGGCGCTGGCCGCCACCCGGGCGGCAACCGTTCCCGCCGACAGGTCGTGGTCGGCCAGCAGAACCAACGCGGCATTGAGCAATGAAATCCGTTGGACGGAGGCTGATTCGGCGGTCAATCGGGGCCAAAGTCGCTCGGCCACAGTTGTTCCGGGGTGTGGGCCGGGTGTTCCGACCGCCGCGACCGCCGTCCCGATGATCAGTGCGGCCGCCGCCGACACCGACGCCGGGTCGATACGATGGCGCAGGACATCTTGTGCCCCAAGGAGATCCACGACGATCCGGATGCGATCGATATCGCGTGCGCGGTCGCCGCAGAAGGCTCTTGCCGAAGCCGCGATCTTCTCGTCGGCGGGTCGGTCCGGCCACGGGGACTGCCAGAGAAGCTCCGCGATCTCCTCGAATGTGGCCGTGCGGGCGAGGTCCCGGGCATCGCGGCCGCGGTAGTACAGAGTGTCGTCGTCAAGGTGGGTCAGCTGCGTCCGGATACGCTCGACGACGCCGGACGGAGGCCGGTTGCGGGTCCCCGACAGCAGCGCTTCCACCTCGTTGACGCCGAACACGCTGCCGTCGTGACCGTCGATGCGGCTGCTGGTGAGCCGGCCCCGGCTGACATAGGAGTACACGGTCGACGGTTTGACGCCCAGCACCTTGGCGACCTGTTCGGTGGTCAGGTAGTCGCAGCCGTCGTGGTGGATCGGGGCAGGCCAGCGCCGGGAATGCGTCCTCTTCATATATTGATTAAATCAATATTGACCGACACCGCTCAAGGTTGTCATGGTGGGCGAGAGGCCAACCGGAAGCAGAGGAGCAAGACCATGAGTGCTGTGTTGATCGCACCGCCCGGACTCAGCGGGGTCGTCGTCGCCGACACCGAGATCGGCGACGTGCGCGGGGAGGAGGGCTTCTATCACTACCGGCAGTATCCCGCGATCGAGCTGGCCCGGCGCAGCAGCTTCGAGCAGGTGTGGCACCTGTTCGCCCACGGGCATCTGCCCGACGATCGCGAGTTGGCCGCGTTTACCCGCACGGTCGCGCAGTTGCGCCCGATCCCGCCCGAGATCGGCGGCATCGTCGCCTCGGCGGCGCTGCTGGGCGTACCGCGAACCGAACTGTCGGCGTTGCGCACGGCGCTGTCCGCGGTCGGCGCCGCGACCGGTGCCCGCCCGCTCTGGGACGCCACCGACGAGGAAGGGCTCGCCGACGCATTGCGCGCCGCGGCGATGACACCGACACTGCTGGCGGCCATGCATCGCTTGCGCAACGGCGACGACCCGGTGCCCCCGCGAGAGGACCTTCCGGTCGCGGCCAACTGGCTGTACATGCTCACCGGCCACGAACCCGCACCGCAGTACGCACGGGCCGTCGAACAGTATCTGATCGCCACCGTCGATCACGGTTTCAACGCCTCGACGTTCACCGCTCGGGTCGTCGCCTCCACCGGCGCCGACGTGTACGCCGCGATCTGTGGTGCCATCGGCGCCTTTTCGGGACCGCTGCATGGTGGTGCCCCCGATCGCGCGCTCGATTCGCTGGACGAGATCGCGGCACACGGCGACGCCGCCGGCTGGGCGCGGCAGCAGCTCGCGCAACGTAGGCGCATCATGGGATTCGGGCACGCGGTGTACCGCACCATCGATCCTCGCTCGGAGTTGTTGCGCGGCATCGCCGTCGGTCTGGGCGGCCCATTGGTGGAGCGGGCACTGGAGGCCGAGCGAGCAGTCACCGATGTTCTCGCACAAGCTCATCCGGAGCATCCGCGCTACGCCAACGTCGAGTTCTACGCCGGGGTGGTGATGGAGAGCTGCGGGATACCGCGATCGATGTTCACCCCGACTTTCGCGGTGAGCAGGGTCGTCGGATGGTGCGCGAACATTCTGGAACAGTCCCGGAGCCGCAAGATCATCCGGCCCTCGGCGCGGTATGTCGGAGTGCCCCCGTCGCGGGTCAGCCCCGCAACAGAGGGAAGAGGAGTTCGGCGGTGATCTCGGCCTCGCGGGCCAGCGGCCAGCCGGACAGGATCCAGGCGTCGATGCCGGCCTGTTCGCCGACCGACCGCATCGCCTTGGCGACGTTTTCGGCGCTGCCCACGAAGTAGGTGCCGGTGCCCTTGCCCGCGATGTCGAAAGGGGGTTCGGCGGCGGTCCAGGTGGTCAGGCCCGCAGCCATGTTGGGGGCGAACTCCAGCGCCGAACGGTCGGGGAGCTTACCGGCTCGCAATGCCTCGATCCGGGCGAGGACCTGCGGATCGTCGCTGGTGAGCTCGTCCAAGCCCGGGTAGCCGAAGCTCCTGAGGTTGCGGTCGGCGGTGGCCAACACGGTTTCGGGCCTGGTCTGCGCGAGTTGCCACTCGAACCGGTCCCAGGCCTCTTCTTCGGTCTCGCGGACGATGACGCTGGCGAGCACACCGAACTTCATCGTGCGCCCGCGTTCGGCCGCGGCGGCCCGGACCTGGTTGAACAGGGTCGCGAGAGTGTCGGGTTCGGACATGAACGAGAGGTAGACGTCGAGGACGTCTACGGCGTGCTCGATGCCCTCCGGTGAGGCGCCGGTGCCCCAGACCCGGAGACCTCCGGGCTGACGCGGGCCTGGAATCGCCGGTTTGTACTGCTTGTCGTAGGAGAAGAACTCCCCGTCGAACGCATCGGCGTCGTCGAGGTACAGCTTCTTGACCTGCGACCAGTACTCGGACGACAACCGGTAGCGTTCGGCTTTCGGGGCGAACTGGCCGTAGCGGCGCAGCACCGGATCGGCGCCGTTGACCTGGTTGATGATCAGGCGCCCGCCCGAGTACTGGTCGAACACCTGCGCTTCCTCGGCCATCAGCACCGGCGGTTTGACGCCCGGATAGCAGGGGATGAGGAAACGCAGATCGGTGGTGTCGCCGATCAGCGAGATCGGTTCGCGGGCGGTGGTCAGTGCGCCGTAGAAGCCGAGCCTGTCGAGGGTGCGTGCCTGATGCCGGATGACGTCGAAGGAGGGTGTGACTCGCTGCTGCGCCTCCCAGGGCGCTTCGCCGTCGGTGGGGTTGACGTACCAGAGGAATGCCGGGTCGCCCGGATGGAAATCGTCGACGTCTCGCACGGAGGATAGGCTAGCCTATTTTTCTCGTCGTGAGGTAAACGAAGTGCCTCACAGCACACCTCGGAACGTCACCGACATCACCTCGGCCATTCACGCTCAGTTCACCTTGCGTCGGGCATTCGTCCACCGGCCGCGCCTAGCGTCAAAACGGACACCGGCCCGGGCTTTCCGGGAAACGGGAGACATCTGCTCCGGCATCTCGTCCGGGGTATGTGCAGGACGAAAGGCAACACCAGAGGTGAAGATTTCCCGTAAAGGCGCAGCTCTCGCACTGACCGCCGCTGCCGCGACCGTGCTGGCGACCTCGTGCAGCAGCGACGGCGACAAGGCGATCAGCGGTGAGGGATCGACCGCGCAGCAAAAGGCCATGGAGCATTTCAGCGACAAGCTCGCCGAGAACACCGACATCGTTCTCGACTACACCGGCAGCGGTTCCGGCGACGGTATCAAGAAGTTCATCAGCGGCGACGTCGACTTCGCCGGCTCGGACTCGGCCCTCAAAGACAGCGAGATCACCGACGCGAAAGCGCGCTGCGGCGGCAACGACGCCTGGCATATCCCGCTCGTTGCCGGACCGGTCGCCATCGCCTACAACCTCGACGGCGTCGACAAACTGACCCTGAACCCGCAGGTTCTCGCCGGGATCTTCGACTCGAAGATCACCACGTGGAACGATCCGGCCATCGCCCGGCTCAACCCGGGCATCACCCTGCCGGCCACCGCCATCAAACCGGTGCACCGCAGCGACAGCTCCGGCACCACCGACAACTTCCAGCGGTTTCTGCAGCGGGCCGCCCCCGACGCGTGGCCGTACGAGCACAGCAAGGAATTCCAGGGCAAGGGCGGCTCGGGTGCGGCCAAATCGACCGGCGTCGGCGACACCGTGAAGAAGTCCCCCGGCGCGATCACCTACGTCGAATGGGGCTTCGCCACCGAGAACGACCTGGGTATCGCTGCCGTCGACTTCGGTGCGGGCCCGGTCGAACTCAACGCCGACAGCGCCGGTAAGGCCCTCGACGGCGTGAAGTTCAAGACTCCCGGAAGCAAGGACCTCGTCGTCGACACCGACGCGCTGTTCGCCTCGAAGGCCGCCGGCGCCTACCCGCTGGTGCTCACCCCGTACTCGATCGTGTGCTCGGCCGGCTACGACGATTCGCAGATCAGCAGCACCCTCAAGGAAGCGTTCACCAAGATCCTCGACGAAGGTCAGGAAGGCCTCGGCGCCCTCGGCTACGTTCCGCTGCCCGACGGGTTCAAAACCACCCTCAAGACCACCATCGACGCACTGGACGCCGGCGCGTAATCGCACGTGTCGAGCACCCGCGCGCACGGGCGACTCGACAAGTCCGGGGGAAATGACATGAGGAAGATGACATGACCAGGGCAGATGACCGGACCTCGGCAATAGAGAGAACCATGACGTCCCGCACACAAGACCCCCGTACCGAAGACGAGGGCCCGCACGGCGCGGACACCGCACCCCGGCCGGATGGCGGTGGCCCGGGACACACCCTGGGCACCGGCACGAGCAGACGACTCGGCGACGTCGTGTTCAAGAACCTCGCCGTGGGCTCGGGAATGCTCGTGACGGCCGTCATCTTCCTGATCGCGGCGTTCCTCGTCGCGCAGGCGGTGCCGTCGCTGCTCGACAACAAGGCGAACTTCTTCACCTACCAGGGCCAATGGGTCACCTCCGGCGGCGAACTGAGATTCGGCATCCCCCGGCTGCTGTACACGACGATTCTCGTGTCGGTGATCGCGTTGCTGATCGCGATGCCCGTCGCCCTCGGCATCGCGATCTACCTCACCGAATACGCGCCCAAACGGCTCGTCGGACCGATCACCTACACCGTCGACCTGCTCGCCGCGGTGCCCTCGATCGTGTACGGACTCTGGGGGATCCTGGTGCTGGGGCCGGTGCTGGCGCCTCTCAACGAGTGGCTCGTCGGCAACCTGAGCGCGCTGCTGCTGTTCCGGGAGCCCGAACAGGCCACCAACATGGACACCGGTGCCACCCTGCTGACCGCGGGCATCGTGCTGGCGGTGATGATCCTGCCGATCATCACCGCCGTGACCCGCGAGGTGTTCGCCCAGACCCCCGTCGGCCACCGGGAGGCGGCGCTGGCCCTCGGTGCCACCAAGTGGGAGGTCGTGCGGGTGGCGGTGCTGCCGTTCGGCAGATCCGGCTACATCAGCGGTGGCATGCTCGGCCTCGGCCGCGCGCTCGGCGAGACGATGGCGCTGATGCTGATTATCTCCTCGGCCGGACCGATCAACCTCAACCTCATGGAAAGCGGCGAGACCTTCGCCAGCAAGATCGCACTCAACGCCGCCGAGTTCGACTCACCGGCCAAGACCGGCGCGTTCATCTCCGCGGGTCTGACACTGTTCGTGCTCACCTTCATCGTCAATGCCGCGGCCCGCGCGGTGATCAGTGGAAAGGGCAACTGACATGTCCGTCACGGTCGGGGAGAACGTCCCCGTCAAGTCCAGGCCGTCCGGTTTCACCCCGCTGAGCCGTCGCCGCCTGATCACCGACAGAGCTGTGCGGGTGCTCGTCGCCGGTGCGGTGCTGGCGGCACTCGTGCCGCTGGTGTGGCTGGCGATCACGCTCGTCGGCAAAGGTGCCGGACCCATCGCCGACCCGCAATGGTGGACGCAGCCGCAGATCCGGGGCGGCGCGGGCAACGCCATCATCGGCACGCTGATCCAGACGGCCCTGGCCGCGGTCATTTCGGTGCCGCTGGGCATCCTCGTCGCGATCTACCTGGTCGAATACAGCGACCGACGCTCGGCGATGGCGCGGGCCACGACCTTCATGGTCGACATTCTGTCCGGCGTCCCCTCGATCGTGGCGGCACTGTTCGTGTATGCGGCCTGGCGCACCACCCTCGGATTCGAACGATCCGGATTCGTCGTGGCCATCGCGCTGGTGCTGCTGATGGTGCCGCTGGTGGTGCGTTCCACCGAGGAGATGCTCAAGATCGTGCCGCAGGACCTGCGCGAGGCGTCGTACGCCCTCGGCATCCCCAAGTGGAAGACGATCGCCCGGATCGTGCTGCCCACCGCGCTCTCGGGCATCGTCACCGGCGTCATGCTGGCCATCGCCCGCGTCATGGGTGAATCGGCACCCGTCCTCATCCTCGTCGGGTCCACCCGCGCCACCAACTGGAATCCCTTCGACGGCAGCCAGCAGTCGCTGCCGCTGATGATGGTGCAGGAGTACGGCAAAGGCCCCGGATCCTTCGACAACGTGTGGGGTGCCGCGCTGACGCTGGTCATCCTCGTCGCGATCATCTACTTCGGCGCCAAGGTCGTCTCGAAGGTCTTCTCCCCCAAACAGTCGTGACATCAACCGGCATCGCCGGGCCTCTCCCCAGAACGGACCGATCATGGCCAAGCGCCTCGACATCAAAGACCTGAACATCTACTACGGCAACTTTCACGCCGTCAAGGACGTGAGCCTGGAGGTTCCACCACGCAGCATCACGGCCTTCATCGGACCGTCGGGCTGCGGCAAATCGACGGTCCTACGCACCCTCAACCGCATGCACGAGGTCACGCCCGGCGCCTACGCGGTCGGCAGCGTGCTGCTCGACGGGGAGGACATCTACGCTCGCGACGTCGACCCGGTGAGCGTGCGCGCCACCATCGGTATGGTGTTCCAGCGGCCCAACCCGTTCCCGACGATGTCGATCCGCGACAACGTCGTCGCCGGGCTGCGACTGCAGGGCATGCGCAACAAGGCCGAACTCGACGAGGTCGCCGAACGCAGCCTGCGCGGGGCCAACCTGTGGAACGAGGTCAAGGACCGCCTCGACAAACCCGGCGGCGGACTGTCCGGTGGTCAGCAGCAGCGGCTGTGCATCGCGCGGGCCATCGCGGTCTCACCCGCGGTGCTGCTGATGGATGAGCCGTGTTCGGCACTGGACCCCATCTCGACACTGGCGATCGAGGACCTGATGGGTGAGCTGAAGAAGGACTACACGATCGTCATCGTGACCCACAACATGCAGCAGGCCGCGCGCGTGAGCGATCAGACCGCGTTCTTCAACCTCGAAGGCGTGGGGCAGCCCGGTCAGCTCGTCGAGATCAACGACACCGAGACCATGTTCACCCAACCGGCCAAACGCGAGACCGAGGACTACATCTCGGGTCGTTTCGGCTGAGGATTTCGTTCGAGGGGGTGGCGTCAGGTGTCGAAAGGTCACCGGACCCTTCGTGACCCTCGCTCCTGCGTCGCTTCGGCCTCAGGGTTCAAGATGGTGGCCGCATGAACCAGGGTTACGAGCGGTGAAGGCGACCCGCTCGGAACCGATCGCGCTGTGGTTCAAGATGGTGGCCGCATGAACCAGGGCTACGAGAGTTCGTCGAGTTGTTCGGGGAGCTTGCCGGTGGCCTGGAAGAACACCCGTCGGCCGACCATCACGGCGTGGTCGGCGAAGCGTTCGTAGTAGCGGCCCAGCAGGGTGACGTCGACGGCGGCGGCCACGCCGTGATCCCAGTCGCGGTCCATGAGCACGGTGAACAGGTGCCGGTGCAGGTCATCCATGGCGTCGTCGTCCTCCTCCAGGAGGGCGGCGGCCTCGTGGTCGAGGGAATTGAGGACTTCGCGGGCATTGTGAGCCAGGGCGATGGCCAGCCGGCCCATCTCGGCGAAGTAGCCTCTGACCTCTTCGGGGAGCGCGGTCGCCGGGTGACGTCTGCGAGCGATCTTGGCCACGTGCAGGGCGAGGGCGCCCATCCGGTCGACATCGCCGACGATCTGGAAAGCGCTCACCACACCCCGCAGATCACCCGCGACGGGCGCTTGCAGCGCGAGCACCGCGAACGCCTGCTCCTCGGCCTGCGTGGCCAGCTCGTTCATCCGGTCATGGTCGGCGATGACGCTTTCGGCAAGAGCCAGATCGGCCTGGAGAAGTGCCTGGGTGGCGCGAGACATCGCCGAGCCCGCGAGCTCGCACATGTCGCCCAGAATCGTGTTCAGGCGCTGGAGCTGCTCTTGATAGGCGTTACGCATGGCGTCCAGGTTACTTGGCCGGGTGATCGCGCCGGCGAGGCAGCGATGAACGTCGTATGAACGGGCCCTGTCCTGAGAGCACAGGCCGGCCGGTCACGAGCAGGTGGTGTCGCCCGCGTTGGTGACGGTCAGGTCGTTCGGAAGGTTGCTGCCGCTGACCGCGGGCAACCGGTCCGCGATCAGCGACGACCCCGCCGCGGGCAGATCACCGATCGTTTCGTCGTAGTTGTGACCGAGGATCACTTCGACGCCGGACTTGACGTTGCGATCGGGCTGGACGGTCGCGCCGGGGATCATCGCGGCCACCGTCGCCGCGGCGTCCTCCTGGCCCGCCCCGTACCGGACCACGGTGTCGTCGCGCTGTTCGGAGGCGTCCGCGATGCCGGGGATGTCGAAGCCGAGGGGGGCGAGCAGGTCGGCGGCGGCAGCGGCCGTACCCGCCCGTCCGGTGCCGTTGAGGACACGGACCGTCACCTGGGTGGGATCCAGAGCCGTCGCCGACATCTTCTGCGGCTTGGCCGTGGTGGTCGACGGGCTCGCCGACGAACCGGTCGATGAGTCTCCGGACTTCTTGTCGTCCTTCGTCTTGGCCTTCTCCTTGGCGGCCTTTTCCTTTTCCTTCTTTTCCTTCTCGGACAGCTTCTTGGCCTCGCCGGGCAGCGGGTCGTCGTCGATGATGGCGTCGAAGATGTTGTCGACGTCCTCGGTGCGCGGGATCTCGTTGTTGGATCCGTCGGTGGAGGTGCCCGAGGTGGGGATGGTCAGGAAGCTGACCCGGCCGGCATCCATACCCTGCATCGACTCGGCGAGTTTGATCAGCGACTTCGTGTCGACACCGTCGACGAAGCTGTGATTGACAAAGGTGTTGACGATGCCGTTGAGCTTGCTCGGATTGGACAGCACATTGCCCGACAGCGTCGACCGCAGCAGCGACGACATGAACAGCTGTTGGCGTTTGATGCGGCCGTAGTCGCCGTTGCCCTCGGATTCGATCTTGCGGGCGCGCACATAGTTCAGCGCGTAGCGGCCGTTGAGTTTCTTGGTGCCCTTCTTGCGTAGGATCCAGCCGAGTTCGTAGTCGTAGAGGGGGACCGTCGAGCACACCTCGACGCCGCCGATGGCGCGCACCACCTTCTCGAAGCCGTCGAAGTCCATCGCGATGAAGTGGTTGATGTTGAGGCCGCTCATCGCGGTGAGAACCTGCACCAGGCACTTCGGTCCGCCCTCGGCGTACACCGAGTTGAG
>NZ_CALLZT010000172.1:0-26017 GCF_937858515.1 uncultured Gordonia sp.
TGCGACCTCTGGGTTATGAGCCCAGCGAGCTACCGAGCTGCTCCACCCCGCGTTGGTGAATCCAACGTTACAGGGAGGCTTCACGCATGTGCAAATCGTTTACCGGTGATCCTCGCAACACATCCGACCTGCGGTTTTCGGTTCTCCCGGCCACAAATCACCTGGTTGATCCCGGCACTGAACTACAACCAGGAACGGGTCGAAGGTCATATGTGAGCTACAGCACACCGGCGTAGGCTGGAATGCGCTACCAACCAGCCCAGCAGGAGGAAACCCACCAGGAGGCACCCCATGCACACCCACCCGATGACCACACATCTCCCTCACCGGCACGAAAGCCACGGCAATCATCCGATGAGCTTCGTCGCATTCGCTCTCATCCTCACCGGATTCGCCACCGCGGGCCTGTGGCTGGTCCACATGGCCAGCGGTAGCGGCGGCCACGCAGCCCTGTACGGCGTCGCGGCGGCGATCGCCTTCGGCGGTGCGGCCACGATCTTTGTCACGCTGACCAGGCGCATCCACCACAGCCCGCTCCTACCCGACAACACGGACGCCGAAACCGACCGCTATCTGCACGAGTACCGGGACTGACACCTACCCGCACCGAGAAGGACGTCGAAAAAGGAAATGCCCCGACCGAATCCGGCCGGGGCATCTCGCTGTGTCACCGGATTCAGCCGCCCGCGTTCTCGTAGGCGTCGACGGCCTTCTGCAGCTTCGCGAGAGCATCGCCGTAAGCCTTGAAGTCACCGGCCTGCTGCGCAGCCCTCAGCTCGTCGAGCGCCGAACCCATCGCCTTGACGGCAGTGTCACGCTGGGTGCCCGACTGACCGCCGGACGTCGTACCCTGCTGCTGCTGTTGTTGCTGCTGCGTCTGCGTGGGCGTGGTGGTCTCCCCCGGAACGGTGACCGCGTACTCGGGGTCGATGCCCACCTGCGCCAGCGCGCCCGCAGTGGTGGACGCGTAACCGATCCTGGCGGTCTCACCGAGCTTGGCCTGATACTGCGTCACGATGCGGAACATGCGCGGATACGAGCCCTCGCCCTTGGCCTGAACGTACAGCGGCATCACATACAGGACGCCGTTGTCGCCCACCGGCAGAGTCAGCAGGTTGCCGAACTGCGTTGTGGCGGTGTTCTCCAGGTTCTTCAGGTTCTCCGAGACGCGTGCGTCGGCCTTCATCGGGTTGAACGCCTGCTTGGGGCCCACCCGCTGCGAACTCAGCGGCAGGGTCCGCAGCGTGATCCGGCCGTAGTCCTCCGGGTCCGACGACGCCGTCATGTAGGCACCGAGGATCGGCCGGTTCAGCCGCGTCATCACCGACGTCAGCTGGAACGACGGCCGCTTGTCGTCCGGTCCGGCCGCCACGAAGTAGTACGGCGGCTGATCCAGACCCTGCCGGTCGGCCTGCTCATTCGTCGGGTCCGCGGGAACGGACCAGAACTGGCTGCCCTGGAAGAATGCCTGCGGATCCTTCACGTGATACCTGGCCAGCAGCGTGCGCTGGATCTTGAACAGATCCTCCGGATAACGCACGTGATCACGCAGGTCACCCTGCTTGTCGAATTCGGCACGCGTTTCGACGGTTCCGGGGAACACCTTCATCCAGGTCTTGAGCACCGGATCGGTGTCGTCGAACTGGTACAGCTTCACCTCGCCGGTGTACGCGTCGACGGTTGCCTTCACCGAATTGCGCACATAGGACACCGTACGGTTGACCTGCGTGCGTCCGGTCTGGCCACGATTGAGTTCCTGCGCATCCGAGGTCAACGCCTGCAGCGACGTCTTCTGTGCGTACGGATAGCTCTCCAAAGTGGTGTAACCGTCGACGATCCACTTGATCGAACCATCGGACATCACCGCCGGATACGTCTTCGAATCGACGGTCAGCCACGGGGCCGCCTTCTTGACCCGGTCCCGCGGATCACGGTTGTACAGGATCTTCGAATTCTTGTTGATCTCGCTCGACAGCAGGAAGTTCCGCTCGCCGAACTTCACCGAATACATGAAGCGGTTGAACCAGTTACCCAGGGACACGCCCGAATCGCCCTGGTAGGTGTACTTGGTGTTCTCGGTGTCGTATTCGCGGGCCGGGGCATTGTCGGAACCGACGATCGCGTAGTCCGGGGTGCCCTTGGCGATCAGCTCACCGAAGTAGATGCGCGGCTCGGTGACCCTGATCGGCGAGTTCTTCTTGTACTCCTCGGTCTGGAAGTTGCTGAGGTCGCCGACCACGAAATCCGGTTCGCCCGACCCCTGCGTGTCGTTCTCGTCGGCTGCCGCCTTGCGGACCGTATTGGCCGGAGCCGCGACGAAACCATTGCCGTGCGTGTACGTCAGGTGCTTGTTCAGCCAGTTCGCCTGATCCCCGGCCAACCGGTCCGGATCGATCTCGCGGACCGCCACCACGTAATCGCGCAATTCGCCGTCGACCTTGTACCGGTCGATCGCCAGCTGGCTGGGGAATCCGTAGAAGTTCTGCCGCTGCTGCAATTGTGTGTACGTGCCCGACACGATGTTGGGGTCGAGGATGCGGATATTCGACAGCGTCGCCTTGTCACCGTTGACCGAGGCCGGTGTGGGATCGGCGGACGCCCAGTTGTTCATGACCGTCACCTTGTTGTCGCCTATGCCGTACGCCTGTTCGGTGGCGGCGATATTGCGCGCGATGTATTTGGCTTCTTTCTGCGCGGCGTTCGGCTTGACCGAGAACTGCTCGACGGCCAGCGGCCAGCCCACGCCGATCAGCAACGCCGACACCAGCATCAGGACCGTCGCCAGCGCCGGAACCCGCAGGTCGCGCAACACGATGCCCGCGAAAAACGCGATGGCACAGATGATCGCGATCGCCATCAGGATCAGCTTGGACGAGAGCACCGCATTCGCGTCCGTGTAACTCATGCCGGTGAAGGTCTCCTGCTTGCGTTCACTCGACAGCAGTGAATATCGGTCCAGCCAGTACGCGACGGCCTTGAGCAGCAAGAAGATTCCGGCCAGCACCGACAACTGCACCCGCGCCGACATCGAAATCGACGGCGCCACACCGGCACCGCCGAGCCGGATCGACCCGAATACGTAGTGCGTCAGCAGATTGATCACGAACGCGACCACCACGATGACGAACAGCAGATTGAGCACAAACCGCCAGAACGGCAGGTCGAACGCGTAAAAGCCCACGTCCAAACCGAACTGGGGATCCTTCACACCGAACGACTCACCTTTGAGGAACACCTGGATCGTCGACCACGACCCCTGCGCCACCAGGCCGGCGAGCACACCGATCGCCACGGGCGGCGCGATCGCGAACCACCGGATGCGGCTCATCACCGTCGTCCGGTACCGCGCCAGCGGGTCCGGGCCTATCCCGGAGGGTACGAACACCGACCGCGACCGGTAGGCCACCGCGGCGGCCGCGAACACGATCGCCGCGGTGATCAGCGCGGCCACCAGGAACACGACGATCCGCGTCCAGATGATCGTCGAGAACACCTTGGTGTATCCGATGTCGGAGAACCACAACCAATCGGTGGTCAGGCTGACCGCCCGAGGGCCCACCAGCAGCAGGACCAGGACGGCAACACCGATCCAGATCACCACCTTGCTTCTGCCTGACAGTGTCGGCAATCCCGCCGCCGGGCCGCGAACGCTCACCTGACCTACTCTCCAAAGTTCCCAATTCGGACATCAACCACGACTGTAGTCACTCGGCGAAGACCGCGGGCCAGCCGCTACCCGTCCCGCGCCGCCTCCAGGGGAGGACATGGCCTCCCACTGTACTGGTGACCCACGCCACGGCAGCCGACCTGGTCGGACTTGACCGATCCGCACCGAATGACCCGACCGCCTGAACCGCAGGCCCGGACGCACGGGGCAAGATGAACGGGTGAGTACCGCATTGACCCCTGACGCCCTGGGCAGCGCACTGCGCGACGTCGCCGATTACGTAGGCGACGACGGCTGGAATCAGCCCCCCGCCCTCTTCGCGCTCGTCCCCACCCACGTGCTCGCCGCCGCCAATCCCGGGCTCATCGCCGACGACGACCCGTCCGAACTCAGTCCCGTCGCACAGGACCCGCTCCCCCTCGGCCCGGACAACCACCACGCCGACCACTACGCCGAACTCGAACAGATCCTGGGCACCACGAGCTGGCCCGACGCCGTCGCCGGCTGCGCTCTGGTGCTACAGGTCGTCGTCGTCCCGCCCGAGGCCGAAGCGGATCTGGACTCGGCTTTCGAACCGCTCCTCGGCGACCCCGACGCCGCCGAGGCCGCGGCCCGCGAGGTCGCCAGAACCCACCCCGGCAGCCGCATCGCCCGGCTCATCGTCGGTGCGCTGCGCGGCGGATCTCACCTGGTCCTCATGCAACTCAAACCCGAAACCGAGGAGGACGACGAGACCGAGCTCCTCACCCACCCAGACCTGGCACCCAACCTGGTGGCAGCGCTGGCCTCAACGTTGTAGTTCGCGACCGGCCCGGTTCAGCACTGCGGGAGTTCGGCGCCCTCGCCTAGTTTCTTCAGCGCGGCCAGGGCGTCGTCGAGGGTGCTGACCTTGACCAGTTCCAGGCCGTCGGGCTTGTCACCCTTGGCCTCCCGGCAGTTTCCCTCCGGGACGAGGAACACGGTGGCGCCCTTGTCGGCGGCCGCGCGCGTCTTGTGGGTGATACCGCCGATCTCGCCGACGTTGCCGTCGGGGTCGATGGTTCCGGTGCCCGCGACGAACTTTCCGCTGTTCAGCGGTCCGGGGGTGAGTTTGTCGATGACCGCGAGCGTCATCATCAGGCCGGCGGACGGTCCGCCGATGTCGCCGACGTTGAAGGTGATCTTCAGGTTCGGGTCGGCGTTGCGCAGTTCGGGGGTGACCCCGAGGTAACCGAGCTTCGGATTGTCGGGGCGTTTGCCGAGGGTGACCTCGAGGTGTTCGGTGGCCGCCGCCCGGCGTACATCGATCGCCAGCGTGGTCCCGGGTGCGGCCGCACGGATGACCTCCTGCACCTGGGTCGTCGTCCGGACCGGTTTACCGCCGACGCTCTGCAGCACGTCGTTCTTGCGCAGGATTCCCGCGGCGGGCCCGTCGCCGGCCACGTCCTCGACGATCAGTTCGGTGGGCCGATTCAGATGCAGCAGCGCGGCGAGCGTCGCGTTGTCCTCGGAGTCGGTCATGTCCCGCTGATTGCCCTTGCGGACCTGTTCGGGAGTCTGGTCGGGCGGAAACACCCGGTCCCGCGGCGACAGCGTGTAGTCGCCGGAGATCCATTTGCCGATCGAATCGAACAGGCTCATACCGTCGACGACGGAAACCGTGGTGAGGTTCAGGTTTCCGGAAGTCTTGTCGACCTGGGCACCCTGGATCTGTACGACCGGTTTGTCCCCGTTCATGCCGAGGGTGTTGATGGTCGGCCCTGGGCCGAGCGCCACGTACGGAACGTTGACGGACGTACCGATCACCAGCAATGCGACGAATGTCAGCACGGTGACCGCGACGGTGACCAGGCGCCTGGTGCCGGGCGTCAGACTCATTTCGGTGAGTCTATCCGCTCACGGCGAACGCCTCGGGCCGGTATGCCGGGTGCTCGAACTGTACCGTTGAAGACATGACTGACCTGCCCTTCGGTTTCTCTCCCCCCGGTGACGACGACGATCGCCGGGACTCCGGCGACAAAAGCGGGGACGGGCGGAAGGACGGCGGCTCCGGCAGCGGTCCCGGCGGCCAGGATCCGTTCGGTTTCGGTTTCGGCAGTGCCCAGGGTTTCGATCCCTCCGCGTTCGATCCCACTGGTTTCGATCCCTCCAAGCTCGACCCGTCGGGATTCAACCCCGCGGCGCTGGGCCAGATGTTCTCGCAGCTCGGCAGCCTGTTCAGCGGAATGGGTTCGGGTCTGTCCGGAAGCGGGGCGTCGGGGCCGGTGAACTATCAGCTGGCAAGCAACCTGGCACGGCAACAGATCGGTAAGTTCACCCCGGTCAGCGCCGGCGAGTCGAAGGCCACCGAGGATGCGATCCGGCTGGCCGAGGTGTGGCTCGACGACGCGACCGTCTTCCCCAGCGGCATCACCAAGTCGGTCGCCTGGACACCCGTGCAATGGCTGGAGGAGACGATGCCCACGTGGCAGCGTCTCTGCGATCCGGTGGCCACCTCGCTGTCCAAGACGTGGGAGGGCAATCTGCCCGCCGAGGCCGCGCAGTTCGCCGGTCCGATGATGGGAATGCTGACCCAGATGAGCGGTATGGCGTTCGGCACCCAGCTCGGACAGGGGCTCGGGCAACTGGCCAAGGAAGTGCTCGGCGGCACCGACATCGGCCTGCCGCTGGCCCCCGACGGGGTGGCGGTACTGCTGCCCGAGGCCATCGCCACGCTGACCGGCGGCCTCGAACAACCCGCCCAGGAGGTCATGGTGTTCCTGGCCGCCCGGGAGGCGGCGGCGGTACGGCTGTTCGCCCACGTGCCGTGGCTGCGGCAACGCCTGCTGTCGACGGTCGAGGAGTACGCCCGCGGCATCAGCATCGACTTCAGCGGCATCGAACAACTCACCACCGATCTCGATCCCACCGAGTTGTTCGCCAACCCGTCGAAACTGGAGGAGTTGATCAGTTCGTCGGCGTCGTTCGAGCCTAAGACCACACCCGAGCAGCAGGCCGCGCTCACCCGGCTGGAAACCTTGCTGGCGCTGATCGAGGGCTGGGTGGAGCAGGTGGTGAGCAGTGCGCTCGGCGACCGTATCCCCGGTACCGGCGCGCTCACCGAGACGATGCGCCGGCGACGCGCCTCGGGCGGTCCGGCCGAGCAGACCTTCGCGACGCTGATCGGGCTCGAACTGCGGCCCCGCAAGGTGCGCGAGGCCTCCGCGTTGTGGCGGCAGCTGGTGGACGCCTCCGACATCACCGTCCGCGACGGCGTGTGGGCCCATCCCGACCTGATTCCCGATTCCACCGACCTCGACCATCCGGCGGCCTTCGTCGACCGTGTGATCGGTGGTGGCACAAGCGCTTTCGACGATCCGATCGCCGAACTCGAACGCACCATGGCCCAGGAACGCGAACAGCAGGAGCGCGGCAAGGACGGCAGGGACGACACCTGATCCGCTGCCGGGGTTATCCACAGCGCGCACATTCGCCCGCGGCGACGGCGGATTCTGCTGGCACACTTGCCATATGAGCAGGGGGATCACCGCAGTCGCCGAACCGTCACCGACCGGACAACCCGGGCAGTTTCCCGCACTGGCACCGCACGTTCATGTCATCGCGTTGTCGCCCAACAGGATCCGTATCGGTTCCGGACCCACCGGCAGTCTGGAACTGATCGTGCGCGACGGCGTCGACGTCGAGAAGGTGTGCGCATTGCTCGGCTGGATGCGAGTGCGGCGGCGGCCTGACAATATCGTCCGGCGGGCCCGGAGAGCCGGGCTGGCCCGCCGCGACATCGTCCTCATCGGTCGTGCGCTCATCACATCCGGACTCGCAGAGTCCCCGGAGATCCCAGCCGCCCCGACGACGGACGCCGAGGGGTCCGGTCCGCGAACGATACGGGTGAGCATCGAGGGCCGCGGCGCTCTGACGACGCAGTTGCGGACGCACCTGCCGCGGGTGGGGATCGCGGTGACCGCACTCGACGACGCGAACCTGACGATTCTCGCCGATCACCTGGTCCCCGACCCACATGTCGTGGACGCCCTGATGCGCCGGGGCCGGGCACACCTGCAGGTGCGGATGCGCGAGGGCGTCGGCCTGATCGGCCCGCTCGTGCTGCCCGGCCGGACCAGTTGCCTGCGTTGCGCCGACCACCACCGCACGACTATCGAACCGCACTGGCCGCAGATCTCGACGGCGCTGGTCGGCCGCACTTCCGGCGCGGCGCTCGCCCAGATCCGGGCCACTGCGGCCCTGACCCAATGGCAGGTCGAGGAACTGGCCGGCGCACTGGCGGCCATCGACCGTGGCGAATCACCCACGCACCCGCAGCTCGTTGATCACGTCCTCGAGTTGCATCCGCGACCGACCCGGATCGAGCGGCGGCGTTGGCCGTCGCACCCGCTGTGCGGCTGCCGCACAACACCTCCAGATTGCCCCGATTACCAGGACCGGGAGCCATCGCGGTCGACTACTCTGGCACAGGTCCCGTGGGGAGAGGAAGTGCATGAGTGAGATCACCCGAGGGTCCGGCCGCCGGAACGCCAAACTGGCGGCCCTGCCCATCGGTATGGCCGGACGGGCTGCGGCGGGCCTGGGCAAGCGCATCGCGGGTAAGGACAAGGACGCCGTCAACCAGGAGTTGATGGAGAAGGCCGCCGAGCAGCTTTTCGCCGTTCTCGGCGAGCTCAAGGGTGGCGCCATGAAAGTCGGGCAGGCGCTGTCCATCATGGAGGCCGCCATCCCCGAGGAGTTCGGCGAACCGTTCCGCGAGGCGCTGACCAAGTTGCAGGCCGAGGCGCCACCGCTGCCGGCGGCAAAGGTGCACCGGGTCCTCGACCAACAGCTCGGCACCAAGTGGCGTGGGAGGTTCCGGGAGTTCTCCGACACCCCGGCCGCAGCGGCCAGCATCGGTCAGGTCCACAAGGCGATCTGGTCCGACGGCCGCGAGGTGGCGGTCAAGATCCAGTACCCGGGCGCCGACCATGCTCTGAAGGCCGACCTGAAAACCTTGTCCCGGATGACGGGCCTGATGCAGCGGATGTCGCCGGGCACCGATGTCAAGGCGATGATGGATGAGCTCATCGACCGCACCGAGGCCGAACTCGACTATCTCGGCGAGGCCGACAATCAGCGCGCGTTCGCCAAGGCGTACGCCGGCGACCCCGATTTCGTGATTCCCAAGGTGGTGGCCAGCGCACCGAAGGTGATCGTGTCCGAATGGATCGACGGTGTACCGCTTTCGCGCATCGTCGCCGCCGGCGATCAGGCCACCCGCAACGATGCGGCGGCCAAACTCGCCACCTTCGAATTCTCGTCGCCGGTGCGGGTGGGGTTGCTGCACGGAGACCCGCATCCCGGCAACTTCTTCCTCACCGACGACGGCCGGTTCGGGGTCCTCGACTTCGGTGCGGTGGGCCACTATCCGGACGGCCTGCCGCCCGTAGTCGGCCCGATTCTGCGGCTGGCCCGCGACAAGAAGTACGACGAGCTCAAGGAGTTGATGGTCCAGGCCGATTTCATCCGGGCCAGCCATGTCAACAAGGTAAGTGCCGCCGACATCGAGACCTATCTCAAGCCTTATGTCGACCCGCTGTATACCGAGTCGTTCCATTTCACCCGCAAGTGGTTGCAGCGTGCGGCCGGTAAGGCCACCGACGTCCGCGGCGATGTGTACAAGACGTCCCGGCACCTGAACGTGCCCAAGCAGTACGTGATGGTGTTCCGGGTACTTGCCGGCTGCGTGGGCATCGCCGCGCAGATGGATGCCGAGGCTCCCTACCGGGCGATCATGGAGAAGTGGGTGCCCGGGGTCGCCGACTGATTCCGTCCGGCCAGGTCAGGCCCGCAGCAGTCGGTGATCGTCGCGCAGCCAGCGGGCGAAGGCGTCGCCGTCGATGTCGAGTGCCTGCAGACGGGGCAGCGTGTGCCGGTCGTCGGTGACCGTCGCCGCCTCGGGCACGCTCGTGCAGGCGATGTCGACGCCGAGTTCGCGCGCGGCGGCGACAGCCGAATCGTCGAACCGGCCGAACGGGAACGAGAAGCAGGTGACCGGTCGGCCGGCGAGTTCCTCAATGCGTCGGTGCCCGCCGTGGATCTGCTCACGCTGACGACGCGGCGACAGGTCCGTCAGTGACAGATGGTCGAGGGTGTGACTGCCGACGGTGATCAGCGGATGCTGAACCAGGGCGTCGAACTCCTTGTCGTCCACCATGATTCGTTGCACTGATCCCGGTTGGCCAGACCAGGTGCGCAATTCGTCGACCGCCTGATCCTGCTGGTCCGGATCGAGTACGACGATCGCGTTCCAGAGCGCGACGAACAGGCGCTGCCGATCGGTGGTGACCGCGTCGGCATCGGCTCGCCAGCGTCCGTCCGCAGCCTCGCGGGCCGAGCTGTCGCCGATGGTGAACCGGTGACGATCGGCACCGAGAACGATCTCGAGTTCACCGGGCAATACCGCGGGGGCGAGGATTGCGCGTTCGAGCGCATCCCACCAGAACTCACGTGTCCGGCCCACGGCATTGCCGATCACGAAGATCGTCGCCGGTATCTCGTGGCGTTCCAGAATCGGTAGTGCCGCAACCACATTGTCGAGGTAGCCGTCGTCGAAGGTGACTGCGACCCGGGCATCGGACCGGCCGAAGACGTCGCCGCCGGAGAAGCTCACCGCGTCGACGGTGCCGCGGCATTGCGCCAGCACCTGCATCTGCTCGTCGAACATCTTGGGCGACACGCAGATCCCCCACGGGTCGAAGTCGGCATCGACGACGCGGTGGTACATCAAGATCCCGCCGCGGCGACGGTGTCGGCGCATACGCCTGCGGACCGCCGAACGGACCAGACCTGCGTCGAGGCGCGGCATTCAGGTGTCCTAGAGGTCTTTGTCGTCCGCACGCACGACGAGCTTGCGTGCGGCCACGGTGATGGTCACCGGATACTCGGGGTCATACACATCGAGCTCACCGGTTTTGAGATCCTTGTCCGCCAAACCGTGCAGAAATGCGGTCGCCGACAGAACGTTGCCGAACACCCGCACGTCGACCGCGTTCGGGTACTCGAAGGTCTCCTCGAACAGACGCTTGGCCGATGCCTCGCTCAGTGACCAGTACCAGGTGTCCCGCCAGGTGGGGTCGGCGATCTGTGTGATGCCGGGAACCGTACACAGCACCACCCCGCCCGGCTTGAGAATGCGATGCAGAGTGTCCACGACAGCCTTCATGTCGTAGATGACATGCAGGGTCTGGGTGATGATCACGCAGTCGAAGGTGTCGCTGGGGACATCGGGTGCATCGGAAAGGTCGGCGACGTAGGTGGCGCCCTCCACATCGTGGACGTGCAGCATATCCGACCGGGTCACGTCGTGACCGAATGCCTCGGTGTAGATCCGCTCACCGATCTCCAACACCCGGCCGGTGATGAGCGCGGACTGCCGTTCGAGGAAGTTCTCGATGTAGTAGCGGTCGATGGGTCGACCCCGATCGTAGCCGTAAGCCCGGCAGATCGGTTCGAGCCGCCGCAGGTCACCGAAGTTCACCCCGCCCACGCGCGGGCGCTGCTTGAGCCGGATCCAAGTGTTGAGGGCGCGTTCGTAGTTGCGCTCACCGAGCACCGACCGCGCGAAAGCAGTTCTCGTCGACTGCGTCTGCACCTGTGTCTCCGACTCTGCCGTCATTGTCGTCACGCCCCGATCTGATCGAACCCGCCGCCGCCGCACTCGTCGTGTGGTAGAGGCCTTTTGCTTAGGTAGGTAAACCTACCCTATGAATTCGCTATGAGCCTCCACCGGGTCACGACGCTTGGGTGTGTAGGCCGAACGGTAGTTTCGGTTACCCTGAGCTCCGCTTCGCGTCGGTCATAGCCTCGGCACTCCGCCGACCTGTCCCAATGCTCCGGAGTGACCACATGCGGTCCACAACGACAGGCAGGCCGCCCTCGCAAAGAGAGCGGCCCACCGGGCCGGGCTGCCTGACGGCCCGGCATCAGGCGACGGCGTTCTTGCGCGGCCGGCCGCGCGGACGCTTGCGCGCCACGACGGTGCCCCGCTCAAAGATCTCACCGCCCCACACACCCCAGGGCTCAGCGCGGTCGAGCGCCGCGCGCAGGCACTCGGCCTGGAGCGGGCACTGCGCGCACAGCGCCTTTGCCTGCTCCAGATCACGGGGGTCCTCGGCGAACCACAGGTCGGCGGCGGTCACCTGGCACGGCAGGTCGAGCGCGGGCTTGCGGTCCGCCCCGGTACACGACTCGAGTACGTACTCAATGGTCATGATCTTCTCCACATCTGGGTCTATAGCTGTCGGTCTTGTGGTGACTGACCCGCTGCCGCAGATGTGGTCTCCGAGCGTCCGGTCCTCCGAGGAGGGAAACGTTCTGAGGCTCCAATCAAAAAGGCCACGGGGTTCGTCTTCGCGATCCGCCCGTGGCCTGTGTGCCCGATCTCCCTACGTCAGGGAGTTCGGCAGAACACGGGGAATCGTTGCCTGGCTCGCACCATTGCGTCGATGCCGGTTTTTGCAATGCGCAGTGCGCCGACAGGTGCGATCGCCGCGGGTGCGGTCTTCGCCTTGCCGGACAGATCACACGCACGCCACGAACGATGCTGTTGTCCATATGCGTGTTGGGTGTGGTCTGTGATTGCTACGGTGCCGGTTGCCGGCGCTTGTTCAGCGCTTGCCGCCGGGGCCCGATACCCGGGACTCGACGCCCGATCGGCGACGATCCGATGCACGAACGACGGTGACAAGACCGCCGAATGAGCATCCGTCGCGCACGGTGCAGCGCCAGCGATGGCAACGAACTGATCGCTCAGTTGACCGTTCATTGGTCCGACACTCCTTTCCGTGCTAGATCGGGAGACTGCTGATCTCTTGTGCGAGCCCACCCGATGTGGAACGCAAGACACTCTCCCCGTGTCGTGCTGACCAGAGTAAAGGGCGATCGAAAACCGCACAACCTATTTTTGACCTGCGGTTTTCACGACGATCCCGACGATATCGTCGCCGTAGTCGGCGAGCTTCTTCTGGCCGATGCCGTGGATCTTGAGCAACTCCCGGGGGGTGGCCGGGGCCTGTTCGGCGATCGCGGTGAGCGTCTTGTCGCTCAGGACCGTGAAGCCCGGCACATCCCTGGCCTCGGCGACTTCGGTGCGCCACTGCTTGAGCGCGGCGAACAGTTCCTCGTCGAGGTCGGCCGGGCAACGTTCGCAGCGGCCGAGCAGGGCCGCCGCCGAGCCGACCAGGCGGGAGCCGCAGATCCGGCACGACGGGCCGCGGCGCACCGGGGCGGGGGCGGCGATCCGGGAGGCCGGCGAGGTGTCGGGAACGATGTCGTCGGTGACGAAGCGAGAGCGGCGGCGCGCTCGCCCGCCCTCGTTGCGGGCCAGCGCCCACGACACCTGCAGATGTTCGCGGGCACGGGTGACGCCGACGTAGAACAGGCGGCGTTCCTCCTCGATCGCGTCGAAACCGGCGTTGACGGCCTGTGAGATGGGCAACGAACCATCGGTGAGGCCGACGAGGAACACCGCGTCCCATTCCAGGCCCTTCGCCGCGTGCAGCGACGACAAGGTGACGCCCTGCACCGTGGGTGGGTGCCGGGCCTGCGCCCGTGCGGACAGTTCGGTGACTACATCGCGCAGCGTCAGGTCCGGCTGCGCGGCGGCCAGGTCGTCGACCAGCGCGGCCATCGCGCGCAGCGACTCCCAGCGGCCCCGCGCCTGCGCGCCCGACGGTTCCTCCGGCTCCAGGCCCAGCGGTGCGAGCACGGCACGGGTCAGCGTGGGCACGTCGGCATCGGGCGGCAGGTCGTCGCGACGGGCCGCCTCGGTGAGTCCACGCATCGCCTGCCGGACCTCGGTGCGGGTGAAGAACGACTCACCACCCCGTACCTGGTACGGGATTCCGGCCGCGGTCAGCGCCTGCTCGTGACTCTCCGACTGTGCGTTGATCCGGTACAGGATCGCGATCTCCGACGCCGGCACCCCCTGCTCGATGAGCGCGGCCACCTTCGTGGCGATCGCCACAGCCTCGGACGGCTCGTCCGGGTATTCGGCGAACACGGGTGCGGGACCGGCCGGACGCTGCCCGAGCAGCCGCAGCCGGGTACCGGCGATCCGGCCGCGCGCCTGCCCGATCACCCGGTTGGCCAGCTCGACGACCTGCGGCGTCGAACGATAGTCACGTTCGAGGCGGACCAGGGTGGCGTCACCGAATCGCCGCGTGAAGTCGAGTAGGTACGACGGAGTGGCGCCGGTGAACGAATAGATGGTCTGGTTGGCATCGCCCACCACCGTCAGATCGTCACGGGCGCCGAGCCATTCGTCGAGCAGTCCCTGCTGCACCGGGGTGACGTCCTGATACTCGTCGACGACGAAACACCGGTAGCGTTCGCGGAACTCCTCGGCCACCGCCCGTTCCGAGCGCAGGATCTCGGTGGTGTAGATCAGCAGATCATCGAAGTCGAGCAGCCGGTCACCGTCCTCGTTCACCTTCAGGCGTTCGTAACCGGCGAACACCTGCGCCACCTTGTCAGCGGGTTGCGGTGTCTCGCGGCCGATCTCGGCGACATGTTCGGCGTAGGCCGCCGGACCGATCAACGACGCCTTGGCCCATTCGATCTCCGCGGCCAGGTCACGGACCGACTCCTTCGACGTCGGCAGTCCCACGCGGTTGGCAGCGCGCGAGACCGCCTGAAACTTGTTGTCGAGCAACTCCCACCGCAGTTCGCCGAACACCTGCGGCCAGAAGTACCGCAGCTGACGCAGCGCGGCCGCGTGAAAGGTCTGCGCCTGCACCGAACCCACACCCAGCGTCCGCAACCGCCCGCGCATCTCCCCGGCCGCGCGGGCTGTGAAGGTGACCGCGAGGACCTGCCCGGGGTTGACCTGCCCGGAGGCGGTGAGATGTGCGATACGCCGGGTGATGGTCCGGGTTTTTCCGGTCCCCGCACCCGCCAGCACGCACATCGGCCCGCGCGGAGCGCGGACGGCGGCACGCTGCTCGGGATCGAGACCATCGAGGATGTCGGGCACGTCCCCCACTATCTCAGGGACGTACGACAGGCACTTCGCACACCCGTTCGCCGGACGAGGGTCAGACGCCGAGTTTGGCCTTGACGTCGGCAATCGACGGATTGGTCGCGGTGCTGCCGTCGGCGTAGCGGACGGTGGGCACCACATGATTGCCGCCGTTCACGCTGCCGACGAACTCGGCCGCATCCGGATTGACCTCGATGTCGATTTCCTGCCACTTGATACCGCTGGCCTTGAGCGCGGTCTTGAGCCGACGGCAGTACCCGCACCACGAGGTGGTGTACATCGTCAGTTCGCCGTCGTCGGAGGTACGCGTGTCGTCGTCGATCACATTGCTCATGAAGCCCATAACACCACAGGTCGGTCCGGTGTTCCGGCCATAGCGGTGTTCCGGACGGAGCGTCCGATCAGTGCTTCAAAGCGCCCAGGCCTCGATCATGGCACGGGCGATGGAGATCGAGCCGGGCAGCCGCAGCCTGGGCGCATCAGCACCGGCGGGTATCGCACCGTCGGCCCGCGACCAGCCGCCACCCGCGGCCAGCGCCTCGCGCACCTCGTCACGGTGGAACCAGATGGCGTCGCCGATCTCGCCGTCGAGAAAATTCAGCGGCTCCCCCGGGTCGCCGAGCGCCTCGAATCCGAGCATCAGCGATCGCGGGAACGGCCACGGCTGACTGCCCAGATAGCGCGGGTCGCGCACGGTGATGCCGACCTCCTCATGCACCTCCCGGATCACGCACTGCTCCAGCGACTCCCCCGGTTCGACGAAGCCGGCGAGCGTCGAGTACCAGCCGTCCGGCCATACCGCCTGCCTGCCGAGCAGCACCCGGTCGGCGCCGTCGTGGACGACTGTGATGATCGCCGGATCGGTGCGCGGAAACTCGTCGGCCGCCGTCGCCTTGACCTGCCCGCCTCCCGCGGGCCGGCGCACCCAGCCGCCGCGCGCGGACGCGATCGGCACCCCGTCGGCGGGCGAGAATCGTGCGGTGGCATGCCAATTGAGGATTCCCAGCGCGGTCGCCAACAGACCGGCCTCGTCGGCACCGAGCAGTTCGGCACCGCGCCGTGGATCGGCGGTCGGCCCGTCGATATGGTCGACCCTGCGCGCCCACACGTGCCCGCCCGAATCGCCGAGAAAGACCGCGTCGGGACCGGGTTCGGCGCCGAGCGTCTGCGCGTCGACCCAGTGCAGCGTACCGTCGTCGGCGACCGGATAGCGTCCGGTGGAGTCGACCAGCAGCACCCGCGCCGACGGCCAGCCCGCCAGCAACGCGGCGGAATCGTCGCGGATCTCGTCGGCCCGGTCGAAGGTCGCCCGTGACAGCAGCGGCGGCTGCGGCAATGTGAAGCGCCTGGCTGCGGACTCAGTCATCGGATGGGCCTCCCTGCCGCACGTACAGCAGGCGATCGCCCACCTCGATCTGTTCCACCTTGCTGTTGTCGACGCGGTAGAGCACACCTTCGCGGACGACGCCGAGCACGATGTCCTTGGTGTGCTTGGGCGAGCCGCCCGTCTCGGTCGGATCCACCTCACGTTCGGCGATCGAATATCCCTCGTCCGGGGTCAGCAGGTCCTCGATCACCTCCACGACCGTCGGCGTCTTGGTGGCGATGCCCAGCAGCCGGCCCGCCGTCTCCGACGACACGACAACGGAATTGGCCCCCGACTGCCGCATCAGATGCTGGTTCTCGGCCTCGCGGATAGAGGCGACGATCTTGGCGCGCGGGTTGATCTCGCGGGCGGTCAGCGTCGCCAGCACGGCCGTGTCGTCGCGGTTGGTGGCCACGACGATCGCTGCGGCGTGCGCGACCCCCGCCAGCCGCAGCACATCGGACTTGGTGGCGTCGCCGCGCACCGTCACCAGACCGTCCTGCGCGGCTGCCTCCAGTGCGGCCGCGTCGCCGTCGACGACCACGATCTCCGACGGCTTTATGCCGTCGCCGATCATCGCCTCGACGGCCGTGCGGCCCTTGGTGCCGTAACCGATCACCACCGTGTGGTTGCGCACGCTGTTCCTCCATCGCTGAATCTTCAGGGCCTGTCGCGACCGTTCGGTGAGCACCTCGAGTGTCGTTCCGATCAGCACGATCAGGAACAGCACCCGCATCGGCGTGATGATCAGGATGTTCACCAGCCGCGCCTGCGGTGAGAGCGGCGTGATATCACCGTATCCGGTGGTCGACAGGGTGACCGCCGAGTAGTAGAGCGAATCGAGAAACGACAGTGGGTTGCCCTGCGCGTCGCGATAGCCTTCACGGTCGATGTACACGATTACGGCTGTGAAGAACAACGCGACGACCGCGAACACCACGCGCTTGCCGATGGCCCGCCACGGGCTGGCCTGCAGCTCGGGAATGCTGATGACACCGACGAGCGCGTAGTCGGGGCCCTCCGACAGCTGGTCCGAACGCAGCCGGTTCCGGATTCGGCTACGGACGGCCACGCCGACGCCCGACGGTCAGGAGCGAGTCCTCCCGGGGCGCGAACGGCCCCCGGTCGTGCGTCGCCCGCGGTCTATGCCTCACAAGACCTTGAATCTAGTACCCTCCGGCGGTTTCGCAAGCAGGCCGGGCGCGACTGGCTGCCCTGGCTACTTGGCCAGCAGCGCGGCCAGCGCATCCCGGTCCGGCAGATCGTCGGGTTCGAGCGTTTCACCCGACCGCACGTAGTGGAACGCGGCCCGCACCTTCTCGACCGGCACCCCGGCCAGCTGCGCCCACGCGATGCGGTAGGCCGCGAGCTGCACGATCAGCGATGTCCGTTTCGCTGGTTCCGGCACCGCCCCGGTCTTCCAGTCCACCACCAGCCAGCGCCCCTCGGATTCGGCGAACACCGCGTCGATGCGGCCGCGGATCACCGTCGCGCCGATGACGGTCTCGAACGGCACCTCCACCTCGCTCGGTGTGCGCTGGGCCCACCGCGACGACAGGAACCGATCACGCAGCGCGTCGAGGTCGGCGTCCGGGCTCGCGGTGGCGTCGGCGGCGCCGGGCAACTCATCGATGTCCAGCAGCCTGGTGGCACCGAACCAGCGTTCCACCCAGGCGTGGAAGGCGGTACCGCGCCGGGCGGTCGGATTCGGCGGGAACGGGGTCGGCCGGCGCAGTCGCTGGGCGAAGGTCTGCTCGTCGGTGTCAAGCTCGACGAGCTGACTCACCGACAGATGTGCCGGCAGTTCGACCTCGATGAGTGCCTGGTTGGCGCCGCGCAGTTCGGCGAGCAACGCATCCGCTTCGGCGCGCCAGGCCGCGATCTCCGGGTCATCCAGGTCAGGAACGACCTGGATGGGTTCGGCCGGTTTCCGTTTTCTGTTGCCACGCTTGGCTGTTCGCGGAAGGCTGGGGGGCGAGTCGAACAGGCCGGATGCCTCCCGGTGATCAAGCGCGACGAGTACCTTGTCGGCGGCGGCCCGCATCACATCTCGTCGTCCGTCGAGCGGATCGTGCGGCCACGGTCGGGAGGTGTCCAGTTCGGCCAGCGGGTTGGTTGCACCGTCGTCGGGCGCGTCTGCGATCGGATCCGCATGCAGCCCTTCGGAATCAGCCGAAGGATCGGTCAGCGCCGAGCGGGTGATCTCGAGGAGCTCGTCGAAGAACACCGACGGCCCGCGCGGCTTCTCATCACCCTCGGACCAGTGGTGCGCGGACACCAGCAGCTCGTCCTTGGCCCGAGTCAGCGCCACGTACAGCAGCCTGCGGTCCTCCTCCAGGCGACGCTCCTTGATCGCGTCCTTGTGTTCGGTGAGGATGCTCTCCAGTTCTTTCCGGTCACCCGCGCCCGACACATCGCACCGTGGAAACCCTTCTGATGCAGAATCTTTCGGGTGCGCATCGGCCAGGTCGCCGCGCAGCTCCGCCGGCAGTTCCCGCGCGCTGCCCAGCCACGTCGAATCGGCCTTACCACCCGGGAAGATCCGCTCGCACAGGTGTACCACCGCCACCACATCCCATTCGAGCCCTTTGGCGGCGTGCACGGTCAGGATCTGTACCCGATGCTCGGCAACCTCCACATGCCCTGGCTCCAAACCCTTTTCGATGGATTGGGCCGCTTCCAGAAACGACAGCAGACCGGGAAGGTTGGCGCCGGGACGGTCGGCGAACCGCGAGACGTATTCGGCGAATGCGTCGAGTTGCTCACGGCCGGTGACGATTCCGCGCATCCGCCGGGCCTGGATCTGCGCCTCCACCGATACCCCGGTCGCGATCTCGACGTCGGCCACCAGTTCCGTCAGCGGCTGACCGATCCTGCGGCGCAACGACTCCAATTGCCCACCGAACGCCCGGATCCGGGCGAAGCCGTCCGGGCTGTAGCGCTCCGGGGCACCCGGGTCCACCAGCGCGTCACCGATCCCGGCCTGATCGATCATGTCGGTGGGCAGCACCGCATCCAGCGCTTTGTCGAGTTCCTCGCGACTGTCCACCGCACCCGACGACCCGTAGCCGGCGGCCACCGCGAGTTCCCGGGCACGGCGCCACAGCGCGTCGATGTCCTTGGCGCCCAACTGCCAACGCGGACCGGTCAACAGCCGCATCGCCGCCGACCCGGCAAGCGGATCGGCCACCAGCCGCAGCATCGCGACGATGTCGGCGACCTCCGGAACATGCAGCAGCCCACCGATACCCACCACTTCCGCGGGGATACCGCGGGCGGCGAGCGCGGCGGCCAGCGGCGCCGAATCCTCGTTGCGGCGCACCAGAATCGCGGCCGTCGGCGGTGCCTGCCCGGCCTGTTCCGCCGCCCGGTACCGGTCCTCGATGCGGTCGGCCACCCACTCGCGTTCGTCGACGACGTTGTCGCACAAAGCCAGTCGCGCGACCCCGGCGGGCGCGCCGTCCCGGGGGCGCAGCACGCTCACCGGAATACCTCTGCGGCGCAACTCCTCCGACGTCTCGTTGGCCAGCTTCAGGGCGGTCCGGCTGTTACGCCAGCTCGTCAGCAATTCCAGCCGCCGCGCCTCCGAGCCGTCCGACCATCGGAAGTCCCTGGTGAACCGGGGCAGATTGGCGGCCGATGCGCCGCGCCAACCGTAGATCGACTGGATCGGATCACCCACCGCGGTGACCGCGACCGACGCCGCCGCACGTTCTGTGCGACGGCCGAACAACGAGGACAACAGGATTCGCTGCGAATGTCCGGTGTCCTGGTACTCGTCGAGCAGCACCGCCCGCACCGACGCCCGTTCGGAGTCGGCGACCTCCGGATGTCCGGACACCAGCCGCGCCGCCATCGACATCTGCGACCCGAAATCCAGTGCCGACTGCCTGCGCATCTCGTCGCCCAGCGCCACTACCAGCGGCACCAGTTGCCGGCGCTCGTCGATCACCGTCTGGATCTTGCGCAGCGCCTGACTCGGCTCGGCGCGCTGACGCGGCCCCTTCGGGAGGGTGTCGATCAGCCCGTACAGGGTGTCGCCGGCGGTCTCCAGCGCCGACACGTCCACCAGGTGTTCGGCCAGTTCCGAATACAGCGACAGCACCGCCTCGGTCACCGACGCCGGGGTCTTGTCGGTGACGAGCTCACCCGTCCAGTTCGACACCACCGAGAACGCCAACTGCCACAGTTCGGTCTCCGACAACAGCGTCGAGGACGGTTCCACCGGCAACAACAGTCCGTAGTCGGCGATCAGCCTGCCCGCATACGCGTGATAGGTGCTCACCTCGGGGTCGGAGCTGCGCAACCGGGCCGCCAGCGTGCCACCGGGATCCCAGGTGCGCAACGCCGGCGACCCGGCCAGCATCGACAATCTGCGCCGGATCCGCGCCCCCAGCTCACTGGCCGCCTTGCGGGTGAACGTCAGACCAAGAATCTCCTCCGGACCGGCCAGCTGATTGGCCACCAGCCACACCACCCGCGAGGCCATCGTCTCCGTTTTGCCCGCACCCGCTCCCGCCACCACCAGCACCGGTTCCATCGGTGCCTCGATGACGGCGACCTGCTCGTCCGTCGGCGACGGCAGGCCGAGAGCGGCGGCCAATGACTTCGCGCTTATCATCGGCCCACTCCGTTTTCGAGTGCCGCGGACAGCGACTTCGCGCTAATCATCCAGGACCGTCCTGCCCTGGAGATGGGCGGGACAACTGGTGGTAACCGGGCAGTGCGGGCAGCCCGGATTGGGGGTGGCGGCGTACCCGGGGCCGATCGACGCGCGGGCGGCCTTGCGTATCAACGTGATCCATTCACCCATCGTCGCGGCATCGGGTGGGTCCTGGACACGTTCGGCAGCACCGGTGCTGCGATTCTCGGTGGACACGTACACCAGCCGTCCCCCACCGGTCTCACCCCCTGCGCTGTTGTCACCGCCGGCACCGGGGATGCCGCCGAGTTTGAGTGCCACCTGATACGTGGCGAGCTGAGCATGATCCTGTGCGTCGGCCTTGGAGATCGGGGTCTTGCCGGTCTTCACGTCGATCACCACCGGCCGGTCCTTGTGGTCGAGTTCGAGTCTGTCGATACGGCCGCGGAGCTTCACCGCGGGATCGTCGCGATCGCCGTTCTCCCCCGCGCCGCTCTCCCCGTCACTGTTCTCCGGCGGCAGGACGGCGTCGATGTCGGCCTCCACCCCGAACTCGGTGAGATCGGTTCGTGAAACCCGCAGCCACTCACGAAAATTGACGAGCATAGCCTCGGCACGTTCGAGTTCGCGCCGAGAGAACCACGCCGCGCCCGTATCGACCCGATCCCATACCTCCCGCAGCGCGGCGGTGACCTCGGCCGGGTCGATCTTTCCCGCGGTGGCCTGCACCAACGTGTGCACCAGTGTTCCGGTGACCGCGGGCGCCTGATCGCCGTCCCGGCCGCCGTGGCGTTCGAGCAGCCACCGCAGTGAGCACAGCGACAGGGTTTCGGTCGTCGACGGCGACAACACCACCGGACCGTTCTCGGGTGACCATAGCGCGACGTCGGTGCTCGGGCCGGCCAGTCCGTACCAGTCCCGCGGATGGGCCCCCGGGACGTCGGCGTCGGCGAGTTCGGCCAGCAATGCCGCCG
Organism: uncultured Gordonia sp.; assembly: GCF_937858515.1. Lineage (NCBI taxonomy): Bacteria > Bacillati > Actinomycetota > Actinomycetes > Mycobacteriales > Gordoniaceae > Gordonia > uncultured Gordonia sp. The sequence goes on from NZ_CALLZT010000172.1 coordinate 21,652, forward strand.
CCGCATCGGCCCGCCGTACCGTATCTAGTTGGGCACCTTCGGTTTCCGTGACGATAGCGCTGCGCAGCGTGGCCACCAGCGACGGCAGCGAAAGCACCCGCTCGACACCCGGATCGAGAGGGATGTCCGCTGTCGGAATCTCATCACCCGGAAGATCGGACGCGTCACCGAGACCGAGTGAATCGGCGATCTCCAGCAGGAACCGGGACGGCGTCGACGTGTCGCCGTCGTCGACGGCCGAGATCATCAGGGTGCGCCGCGCCCGGCTACATGCCACCAGCAGCAGCCTGCGTTCGTCGGCCAGCGCCACCGACCCGCGGGCCAGGGTGTCGACAGCGTCGGGGTGCACGCCGTCGAGCAGGTCGACGAGCGGCCCGGTGGCCAGGACGCTGCCCCGGCTGCGCAACGACGGCCACAGCCCGTCGGCGACGCCGGCGACAGCGACGACCTCCCATTCGCGGCCCACCGCGGCATGCGCCGAGATCACCGCCACCGACTCGGCGGTGACGCGCTGGGTACGGCTGTCGCCGGGAATCTGCAGCTGCGTCAGGTAGTGGACGAAGGCGGCCGGGCCCGCGGTGGGCAGATTGTCGGTGAACGTTCCGGCCGCCTCGAACATCGCGATCACGGCGTCCAGATCGCGGTCGGCCTGCTCGCCGATCGGACCACCACGTAATGCCGTTGCCGCCCAGCGCCTGTCGTGTCCGGTTGCCTGCCAGGACGCCCACAGTATGAGTTCCAGATCCCGCCCCGCGTCATGTGCCTTCGACCCCGCGCCGACGACCTTCCGGACCCGGTTCAGCGGTGCGAGTTCGGTGTCGGACAAGGCTTTCGCATAGCGATCGGCGACAGCGTCGTCGAGAATCGCCGCGCGCAACGACACCAGGGAATCAGGCGTGTCCCCGTCTGGCGCGACCTCCGCCGGATGTGCCTCGTCGTAACGCCGGATTCCTCGCCGCAGCCTGCGCATCGCCCCCGGATCGGCACCACCGATCACCCCGGTGATCAGGTCGACGGTGTGGTCGATCCCGAACAACTCAGGGTCCCCCGGATCGTCGCGTGCGGCGACGGCCCGCAGTACCAGTAGCAGCCCGAGAACCGCACGCTGACGGTGGAGCGGAAGATCGGAGGTCTGAGTGAGCAGCGGTACCCCCGCGGACCGGAATGCCCGTCGCAACGCCGGCAACGACAGCGACACCGACCGCACGATCACCGCCATCTGAGACCACGGCACCCCCTCGAACAGATGCGCCCGGCGCAGCAGATCGGCGACGGCGGTGGCTTCCTTTGCGGCCGAACTGAATACTCGCACCGAGGCCGAAGCCTTCGAGGGGGTTGCGTCAGGTGCCTCGAGTCGCCGGACCCTTCGTGACCCTCGCTCCTTCGTCGCTTCGGCCTCAGGGATCAAGATGTCTGGTCGCGCTTCCGTGACTTCGCCCTCGTCCACACCCCTCGACCCCTGACGAACCACAGCACCAGCAGAGGCATCCACACCCCTCGACCCCTGACGAACCACAGCACCAGCGGAGGCATCCACACCTCTTGATCCCTGAGGAGCCGGAGCGCTAGCGGAGGCGTCTCGAAGGGTCCGGTGAGCCCCGGCTCCCAACGGTTCAGGGTATGGGTGGGGGCGGGCGCCGGGCAGACGACGGGCCAGGAGGCGGCCGACGTGGTTGACCTCGGGACGCGACCGCATGTCGTCGGTGAGGACGACGTCGTGGTCACTGCCCGGTTCGGCGAGTCCGTCGGCGAAAACCGGACTGGCGCCGCGGAATCCGAATACCGACTGATCGGTGTCGGCGGTGATGATCGTGGATGCGGTGCCGGTACCGACCAGTTTGAGCAGGTACGCGGCCTGCGGGTCGAGGTGCTGGGCGTCGTCGACGATGAGGTGCCGGATGCGGCGCCGCTGTGCGGTGAGCAGGTCCGGGTCGGTGGCGAACGCCGACAGCGCCGACCCGACGAGTTCCGCGGCGTCAACGGCCGGCGCGGACGCACCCGGGGTCGACAGACCGACGCTCCCGCGCAACAGCATCGTCTGCTCGTACTGCTCGTATGCCCGTCCGGCGGCCACCCACTCGGGACGTTTGTGCTTGCGCCCCAACGCCATAAGCTCGTCGGGGCCCGCCCCACGTTCTGCGGCCCGCATCAGCAGATCCCGCAACGCCTGGGCAAAACCGTCGGTCCCCAGCGCCGGCCGCAGATGCTTGGGCCAGTAGTCGGCGCCGTCCTCGATATCGCCGGCAAGCAGCTCACGCAGGACGACGTCCTGTTCGGACCCGGTGATGAGCCGGGGCGGCGGATTGCCGTGCGCAGCGGCCTGAAGGCGCAGGATCGCGAACGCATACGAGTGCACCGTCCGCACCAGCGGTTCCCGCAACGCACCCCCGAACCCGTCGATACGGGCAAGCACCCTCCGCGTGATCTCCTCCCGCAACGCGATCGACGCCCGCCGACTGGGCGCGATCACCAGCACCGACTCCGGATCGACACCCGCTGTGGACAGCCGGGCGACGGCGGCGTCGACAACCAGCGCCGTCTTCCCGGTCCCGGGTCCGCCATGCACCCGATACGGCCGCCACGCCCGCGCGTCGGGCGATCGCTGCACGTCGTCGATGACCTTGCGCACCTGCGACGGCCACTCCCGCTCAATGCCCGCCGCACCGTGCGCGGCAACCAGCCGGGCGCGCAGAGCCGTACCCCGCACAGGCTGATTGCGTGGTTCTGGCCGTCGGGACATGATCCCTATGCAATCACGAGGTACCGACACCGCATCGCGCCCGGTTCCCGACGATAATGGCGCGCATGACGTTGTTCACCCACACTTTCGGCCCGGCCCGCAACGACTTGCCCGCCGGCACTCCCACGGTTCTGGCGATTCACGGGCTGACCGGGCACGGTAACCGCTGGCGGTTCCTGGCTGCCGACCTGCCGGAGGTCCGCTTCCTCGCGCCGGATCTGCGCGGGCACGGACAGTCGCCGTGGACGCCACCGTGGTCGTTCGACACCAACCTCGACGGACTCGAAGATGTTGTGGCAACTGAGAATCCGTCCGAACTTGTCATTGTGGGGCATTCGTTCGGCGGCGCGCTGGCGATGCGTCTGGCGCACCGGCTCGCATCGTCGGCGGTGCGGGTGCGCGCGGTCATCGCGCTCGACCCGGCCCAGGGACTCGACCCGCAACGGGCGCTGGAGGTGGCCACGCTGGGTCTGGAACATTGGGATTACGCCGATGCCGATGCCGCACGGTCGGCCAAGCGTGCGGAGGGCTGGGCGCTGGTACCCGACCACATCCTCGATTACGAGATCGCGACCCATCTGGTGCCGAATGCCGCCGGGCGGGTGCAGTGGCGGGTCAGCGCGCCCGCCGCGGCGACGGCATGGAGCGAGATGGCCCGCCCCGCCGTCACCCCGCCTGCGGGAATCCCGACGACGATCGTCGTCGCCGACCGCGTCGATCCTCCGTTCATCAGCGAGCAATTCATCGCCGACTGCGGCCCGGATGTGACTGTGCTGCACGCCGATTGCGAACACATGGTGCCGTTCCTGGAACCGGAGCTGGTGGCCGGCCTGATCCGCAAGGCGATCGGATAGGGCGATGGCGACGGTTTCCGACGACGAGATCGAAGCGGTCCGGGCGCTGGTCGCCGCGATCCCCGAGGGCCAGGTCACCACGTACGGTGACCTCGCCACCGCCGTCGGCCTGTCGTCCCCGCGGATCGTCGGCTGGATCATGCGCACCGACTCCGCCGACCTCCCCTGGCACCGGGTGGTCCCCGCAAATGGCCGCCCCGCCGCCCACCTGGAGACCCGTCAACTCGATCGCCTCCGTGAGGAGGGCGTCCCCATCACCGACGGCCGCATCCACATGAGCGACTGCCGCTGGCTGCCGGCAATCGACGCACCGCGGTCCGTGACCGACGTCAAAGGATTCTTCGGATCGGAGGAGGCGACGTGAACGACCCGAAACTCCGCAATTTGTGTCGCTCAGCGCGACAAAACGCGGAGTATCAGCTTCAGCGCCAGGTGACGGCGGCGGGGCGGCGGTAGGGGCTGACGGCGGCGCGCATGCGGGTGACGATGAGGTCGCAGATGCGGGGGTCGGCACCGAGGGGTTCGGCGACGGCGCCGACGTCCATCGAGAAAAGGCGGGAGTGGAACAGGCCCGGCGCCAGCAGGTAGCTGGCGACCACGAGCTTTCCGCCCCGGCGCAGCCGTCGACGTGCCCGTGAAATGGCTTGCGGCACCGTCGGTTCAGCAGTGGCGATGAAGCCGACCTCCACCCGGCCGCCGATCAGCGACCCCGGCTGGCGGGCGGCCAGACGGACCCGACCACGGGCCGAGGCGTCCGAGGACCCCGCCGCTG
>NZ_CALLZT010000173.1:0-26026 GCF_937858515.1 uncultured Gordonia sp.
AGGGGGTGCGCCTGATGAACATCGACGAGGGCACCACCGTCATCGCGATCGCCCGAAACGCCGACGAACCCGAGGAAGAACGGCAGTGACTCCTGCTGTGGGGCGGTGTCGAAGCCGACCCCACAGTGACCACCACCTCGGGGACCACCACCTCGGGGACCACCACCCCGGGGACCACCACCCCGGGGGGAAGACACTACGGCCGACATCCCCTCGGGCGCATCTGCCGGGCGCGCACCGAGCTACCCGCTAGTCTGGATCGCGAGCAGTCATGCGCCGCGAGGACGCAGCCCGACGATCTCCGAGTGAGGACCGAAGTGAGTACACCCAACGAGCCGGACAAGACGCCGAACGCAGGTGCGTCGGGACCCACGCGCGGTGCCGTGGTGCAGCCGTGGCACCGGGGCCAGGGTGAGTCGGGTGGTTCCCGCACGCAGACCGCCCCCGTGAACGGCAGGACGAGCACGGGAAATCCGGTCGCGGCGAAGCCGGCTAATGGCAATTCCCGTGACGATCTGCAGGAATCCCGGGATATCCCGACGACGCGACTCGAGCAGCCCGTCCCCGTGAGCAAGCCGGGCACCGTGCCCAGCGGCCCGATGCAGGCGGCTCCCAAAGCCGTCGCACCGGCGAATGCCTCCGGACCGGCGAGACCGGCAGGTCCCAGGCCCCCACAGCAGGCGGTGAATCCGCAGGCGCGCCAGGTTCCTCCGGGTGCCGGCCCGCAGCGTCCGGTGCAGCAGGCGGGTACGGGCCCACAGCCGGTGATCCGGCCGCAAGGACCGCCGACGGGCCCCCAGCCGGTGATCCGCCAGCAGGGACCGGCCACAGGGCCGCAACCGGCGATCCGTCAGCAAGCGCCGGGTACAGGGCCGCAGCCGGTGATCCGGCCGCAGGGACCGCCGACAGGTCCGCATCCGGTCGTCGGTAAGCAGGGGGCCGGTGCTCAGCGCCCGGCGGCTGCCCCGGCGACGCCGCCCAAACGGTTCGCCGAGTCGCCGACGACCCACATCGAACGCAGGGAACTACCGGGCGAGGAACTGCCGAACCTCGACAAGATCCACCACGTCGATGAAGCCGTGGGTACCGCTGCGGGTCCGCGGACGGGGCCGGTGCAGGTGGGTGGCTCCGGTGGCGTCCGGGCCGCGGTTCAGGTGCGCCGGATCGATCCGTGGGCCACGTTCAAGGTGGCGGCGGTGCTGGCCGTCGTCGGATTCTTCATCTGGATGATCGCGGTGGCCGTCCTCTATCTGGTTCTCGGTGGGATGGGTGTCTGGGATCAGCTCAACAGCTCGTTCAACACGCTGACCACCGACGGCACCTCGATCGATTCCGACGTGATCGGCGCGGGTTCGGTGTTCTTCTGGTCCGCCCTCATCGGTGCGATCAGCGCTGTACTGATCACGGCCCTCACGACGGTCGGTGCGTACATCTACAACATCTGCGCCGACCTCGTCGGCGGTGTGGAGATCACCATCGCCGATCTCGACTGACTCCGAGATAGAGCCCCTGACCTGCCGTTTTGGTAACGACGGCATCGGTCGGGTAATCTCACTTCTCGGTTCAAGGGCCTATAGCTCAGGCGGTTAGAGCGCTTCGCTGATAACGAAGAGGTCGGAGGTTCAAGTCCTCCTAGGCCCACTGCGAGAGGTGAATTCTCACACGATTCGCACACCCGAGAGCCCACATCACGGACTCGACGGGGCCTTAGCTCAGTTGGTAGAGCGCCGCCTTTGCAAGGCGGATGTCAGGAGTTCGAATCTCCTAGGCTCCACCAGAACGTCATCGTTCAAACCGACGACGTTTCAGGTTTAAGTCCAGATTCCTCCGTAGCCTGCTGTCATGCGAGTGTGGCGTGCTGGACAATACTTGGGTCGAACAGGATGTTAAGGGACTCGCCCGGCTCTGCGTCCAGTCCACGGTGCCCACAAACCGCGACTAGTCACCGCGCTACCCATGAGCCGAGCTGATCGCCCACAGCAAGTACAGGCCCTGCATCAGTCGAAGGTTACTCACCTCGAGGCCGACCTGATCGCTTTCGGACTGGAGTTTGCCGTGCCGCCTGATGGGTATGCCGAGCATTTCGCGCTCGTCCGGCAGATCAGCGCGGTTCGTGCTTTTCGCTGCCGCAACGACGACGTTCATCGCGTCGGCGAGATCCAACGATCCGGGCTTCCGCCGCTTGCGCTGCATGGATCCTCTGTAGCGCTGAACGAGCCCGCCGGCCCTGTCGAAGTCGGCAACGCCCGGATTCACCAGGTCGTAGAAGCCGCCGACCACATCGTCGAGAAAGTCGTCCGCGGCCTCAGCAAGGCCGGCGGACGTCAGCACGTGATGGACCTCTGCTACCACGAGCGGCGTCACGAACACCGCTGATGCGGATTCGAGGACGCCCAGGAACTCCACATGTCCCGGCTCAGCCGTGTTGATGGCGGCGACGATGCCGCCTGTGTCGGCAACGACTCTCACGTGGCTTCGCTACCCAGGTCAGCGAGGAGTTCGTCAGTGCGACCGACCAGGTCAGGCGCATTGACGCGAGCCTTCATCTTCGGGCGAATGTGCAGGTGATCCTGGATTACCTGGTCAATGCCCTGGCGAATCAAGCTGGCTTGAGACAGGCCGGAAACGGCTGCCGCTTCGTCCAGCCGAGCCTTCTGGGCCTCATCGAGATACACGCTCGTCTTCACCATGCCCTACTTCTTACCCTATATATAGGGGTTACCTGTCTCGATGAACTCTTGTACGGCTCGGGTGTACAGCTGGGACCCGCCGCTGTTCGCCGGCCGCCTCCTGCCCGTCGACGAGCGGACCGCGGTCACCGCAGCCTCATTACACATCCCTGTGCTCTACCTGCATCGTTTTTCCGGCGTAGTTGACCTATTGATCTAGAGTGCTAGCATCCTTGCATGGGTCGTGAGGAAGTCAAACAGTTCAACGTCTACCTACCGGTCGAGCTGATCAAACGGGTGAAGCATGAGGCCATCGACAAGGAGATGTCGCTGTCGGCACTGGTGAGTGACGCGCTCCGCGCGTACCTCGACCGGGCCGAAGGCCTTGCGCACACACTCGGTGACACGACAACCCAGGACACGACAACCCAGGACCCCACCGCCATCAACGCGGACGACACCGCAGAGTAGGAGCACCGACATGGCAGCCACAGAAGGCATCGAGACGATCTTCCTGACCACCCACAACTGGGAAAGTCCGCACGATTCTTCCAATCGCTGGGCTACGAACTGGAATTCGACACCGGCCATAATTCAGGTCAGTTGAGGTCGGCCGAGGGGCCGACGCTGTTCATCGCCGAGATTCCCGAAGACCAGCAGCCCGACCAGCAGGTCGTGCTGAAGGTGACCGAAGAGAGTCTGTTCGCCGCCGATTCGGGTGTCGAGCTCGAAACACCGTTCGAGGACACGCATTTCGGTACCCGTATGGCCGCAGTCCGTGATCCCGACGGCCGGCTGTGGGGTCTGCAGGCACCCGCGAGCGCAGGCGACACAAACTGACATACCATGTCGCAGTACAGAATTCGTCACGATCATGACCTGATGCCCACAGGCGCCGGTGACACGGTGCGCCAGCGCCTGGGCATGGTCGTCGTGATGGTCGGTGTGCTGATCGCCGCCGACGTAGGAGAGGCTACCTGGTCGGCCGGTGTGGCACCGACCACGCATCGTCGGTGACGATGAGCGAGAGCGCGGACTCTTGTGCATGGACCGGTGGTGACCATTTTCCGCATCGGTGTTCAACGATCGTCGTCCCATGCGTGGGGTGTTCGAAACCCGGGCAGCCCCACCCCACCACCCACCATCAACTGGGCACCGAAGGATCGTTCGGACCGCACGTCGGTCGCGGTGGTCCACGACACTTCACGCAGCCGCATGTTCGCGACACTACAGCGCCAGGACGAGGCGAAGTCCGTCGTCGACGGATCGCATGACGGAGAGGGGGGCGGTTCCGATGCGTTCGGTGAGGCGCTCACGGTCGATCACCAGCGTCTGCGATACGTTGACCACGCATTTCTTGGGCAGGTTGGCGGTGCCGGCCGGGACCTCGACGTTTCCCGGTGCCGCCGCGAGCCGCAGGTTGCTGGTGATGGCGGACACGATCACTGTTCGGATACGTGACCGATTGAAGCGGTCGGACGAGACGACGAGTGCGGGGCGTCGGTAGCCGGGTTCTGAGCCGACGGGTTCACCGAAATCGACCCACCACACGTCCCCGCGCTCTACCACTCCCACGCGCCGGACTCGATCAGGTGCCGACCCGCGATGGGTGAGGTGTCGAGGTCGAGTTCGTCGGCGAGAGAGTCGAGTGCCGCAGTCACCGGATCGTCTCCCCGCCGCTGGATGAACTCCTGTACGGCTCGGGTGTAGAGCTGAGATCGACTCCAGCCGAGGCGTTCGGCGGTCGCGTCAGCTTGTTTGAAAATCTCGTCGGGGACCGAGATTGCTGTCTTCATCGGTCTAGTATAACCGGTATAACCGTTTCGGGGTGGAGATGCAATGTCAGTCAGGCACGGCCGACACTGACCGCGCAGCACGCGGTGAGGCGAGCTTCCCCGCGTCACCGCGTCTGTCACGTCCAACTCGTGTCGTCGCCGATCAGCTCGGTACCTTGTCGAGGAATCCGCGCACCTCCGCGATTCGGCCGTCGTCATCGACGATCAGGACGTCGAATCCGATGATCAGCGGCTCTGCGTCGCGCGGACCCAGACCCCACTGGAAACGGACCTGCTGGTGATGGCCGTCGGGTTCACCGATGGGGTGAAGACGAATCCCGGGAACTGGTCGTGGACCTGTGCGATGGCGGCGCCGATCGTGGCGGTCGGATGAGCCTGTTCAGTACCGCCGCACGCCTGACCACTGCGAATGACGCGGCCCTCGAAGGGCTGCACCTGGAGACGTTCCTTCCGGCCGATGAATGGACTCGACGGTTGTTCGGCGTGCAGACATAGACCACCGCCACAGTCATTCGGCGCAGCGGGCGGTACGCACCATCTGTGCCAGGTCGGCAAAGCCGAGATCGCCGTGGACCGCCGCTCCTGCCGCGACACCTGATGCGGCCGAAGCCATCACCAGCACAAAGGCGCGGTTGGATCCCGGTGGTCTGTTGACCACCGGCTTCACATCGAATTACCGCCCCGAGATCGTCATGAATCATATCTACTTCACCGCACTTCCGAATGGGGCCGGCCTGGCGGCAGAGGTTGCAGCACTGGATGATTCAGAACCACACGTCTACGAGGTGGAGCCGACGGGTCCGTACGAGAACGACCCGAATGTCACCGACAAGAAGTTCCCGGGAAATCCGACCCGGTCATATCTGGGACAGTCTGTGCCTACGATGGTGAGCTATGGCGAGCGTTGCTGAGTTTCCCGTCGACGGAGCTACCGGTCCTGAGATCAAACAATGGGCTCAGCGGTCCATCGCCGCGGCCGGTGCGCTCGGTGAGCTGCCGGTGTGGACGCTTCCGGAGTCGGGGAACGCCACGCCGGCGTCGTTGCGGCTGCGAAGGGCAGCGCTCCTGTTCCTTCTGGCGTTGCCGGGGACCGTCAGGGTTGACGCGGCCGCAGAGCGTGCACTTCAAGGAAGCGCGGTTCCCCACCCGTTCGACGTCGATGAGGTGCTACGCCGCTCGAGTACGTGGCATTCCTTCTTCGGAGGCGGTCGGGATGCACACCCCGGGCAGGACGTGTACTGGCAGGACTACTACGAATTGCGTGGGTCGACGGACGTTCTCGTGTTTTCGGGCTCCCGAAGGGGCTGGGGCGCCATGATCATCGCGAATTTCGCTACTGAGTCGTGTCGTGTGACCGACGGAATGATCTGCGTCGCCTCGGACAATCCGTATGGTGAGCGGGACCTGACTTCCGACAACGACTTTCTTCCTGCGGTCACGACGATCTGGCTCGCCGCCAAGTAAGGCGACTGTCGCCTCCTCTCCCGACCTTTTACCTACTATAGGTATATTATGGCGGAGGAGGTGCACGATGGAAACGACGATCACCAGTCGCGAGTTCAACCGCGACGTGTCAGCGGCCAAGCGTGCGGCTGAACGGGGACCGGTCACGATCACCGATCACGGGCGCCGTTCGCACGTCCTGCTGACGGCGGAGGCGTTTGACCGGCTCACCGCCAGGCCCGAAGTCGTCGGTGACCGGTTGTGGGCGCGCGACACCACTCAGATCGTGTTCGACCTGCCCGAGCGCCGTATCGAACCTCCTCGTGAACTCGATCTGTGAGGTACCTGCTCGACACCGATATTCTCAGCGACGCTCGCAGGAAACGATCGTCGGCCCTGATGGCGTGGTTGCGTGACCGCGACGTCGGCGATCTGGCGATCAGCGTCGTCACGATGCTCGAACTCGAGCGCGGTATCCGCAGAAAAGAACGTACTGATCCGGTCGGCGGAGCATCGCTGAGGCTCTGGTTGGACGACGACGTGCGTCCGATGTTCGCCGACCGGATTCTGCCCGTCGACGAGCGGACCGCGGTCACCGCCGCCGCGCTGCACATCCCCGATCCGATGTCCGAGATGGACGCACTGATCGCGGCCACCGCAATGGTGCACGACCTGACGCTGGTCACCCGCAACGTCAGAGACTTCCACCGCACCACTGCGCGCCTGCTCAATCCGTGGGACCTGTAGGGGCCACGGAGATCGTCTCCGGTCTGAGTTCGGTATCGGGCATATGCTCGCGGTATGGGTATCGATGAGCGGATGACGGTCCTGGCCGGGCGCATCGTTGACGTGCCCGGGATTTGCGGTGTGACGCTGGGAGGTTCGCGGGCGCGAGGCACGCACCGCCCCGATTCGGACTGGGATTTCGGTATCTACTACTCCGGCGACTTCGATGTCGCTGCACTGCAACGGATCGCCGACGACGCCGCCGACGAGCCGGTGACCCTGACCCCTCGCGGTGGCTGGGGACCGTGGGTCGACGGTGGCGGATGGCTCACCATGGACGGTGTCGCCGTCGACTGGCTCTACCGCGATCTCGACCATGTCGACGTGATCGCGCAGCGAGCAGGCTTGGGGGAGTTCGCCTTTCACCGGCAGGTCGGTCATCCGCTGGGCTTTCTGGACGTCGCCTACCTCGGAGAACTCGCCCTCGCCCAGATCATCGCCGATCCCACCGGGAAACTCGAGGCGCGGCGTACCCGCTGCCGCGACTATCCACCGGCACTGGCCCATGCCCTGGTGGCAAACTGCCTATGGGAAGCCGACTTCGACATTCTGATAGCCGGAAAGGGAGCCGCCGGCGGCGATGCCACTTACGTCGCCGGCGTCCTGTCTCACGCACTGACACTCCTCGCTCACGCTCTGCACGCCCATGCCCGCGGCTGGGTGACCACCGAGAAGGGCATCGTCCCCGCCGCGTCGACGCTGACCGGAGCTCCCGCCGACTTCGCCGCCCGCGCCCACGCCTGCTTCGGCCACCTCGACCCCGACCCGGCCGAACTCCGCCGATCGGTCGACGCTGCCCGACTGCTCGTCGCCGAAGTACGGATGGCCGTCGAAGAGTGACCCGAAGGGAGCTCTCCGATTCGGCCGGTATGACCTGCGTGGTCGGGCGTTGCTGGGTACGGACGAAAAGCATTACGTCGGAGACCACGGCATCGTCCACGCTCTTTTCGGATACTCCGATCAGCGTCTTCCCGGGTTTTGTCGGTTTCGTCCTGCGCTCATGCAAGGTTCAGCCTTGGCCTAGCTAGGCGACGGCGGTTCCCTCGAGTTCGACCAACTGGCCGGGGATCGCGAGTCGGGTGACCCCGAGCATGGTAGTGGTCGGCGAGACGCCGGCGGCTCCGAGTCGTCCGGCGAGCACGCCGTAGTGCGTGAACAGGTCGTCCACGTCGGTGGTGTACACGTTCAGCCGAACGAGGTTCGCCAGAGACATGTCGGCTTCGCCGAGCACAGCTTCGAGATTGTCGGCGGCGAGCGCGAGTTGAGCGGCGATGTCGCCATCGTGCTCGGGCCGCCCGTCCACGCTCATCGAGGTCTGCCCCGAGATGAAGAGGGTGCGGGTCTGTCCGGACACGACCTCTCCCTGGTTGAAGCCCATTTCCAGTGACCACGTCACAGGGTTGACAGCGCTACGTTCCATTGCCGCTCCTTCTCGTTGTGACGGCGATTCCGTGATGGCCGGTAGCCACCGTCATCGACGTCTGTGGAACCAGCGTCGCAACAAAACGCGACACCCTGTGTCATGTTTATGGAGACAATGGAGATTGTGCGTGCGGATCGGCTGGTTGCCCTGGTGCTGCTCCTACGCCGGCGGGGCCGGATGACTGCGACCGAACTTGCCGGCGAACTGGAGGTGTCCACACGCACGGTGCTGCGGGACATTGATGCGCTGTCGACCGCCGGAGTCCCGGTGTACGCGGACCGCGGTCGGCACGGCGGCTTCTCGCTCCGCCGTAAGACGCAGACTCAGCCGGGCCGTCTCCATGCGGCCGCCGACTTGCTTAATCGCCCGCCACGTCCGGATCAGGACCTGGCCGGCACTCTCCGATTCAGGGAGCGGACACACCCCGGGGATCTGGGCCTGGAACTGGGACCGCGCCGCCGGGTGGAGGGTCTGCGGCGTGAGTCGGAAAGCGAACCGTGGCCGTCCGGCGCACCTACGACGCCCCTCGTTCGGCTGCGCTCAGCCGAGGAGTTCGCCGGCCAGCAGGTGCTGCAGGAAGCGGCTGATGCGGGCGTGTGACCAGCCGCGGTCGGCGAGGTTGCGGTAGACGTCGCCGCCGAACAGCGCGTCCATGATGTCGGCCGCGGTGCGCCTGCTGACGCCCTTCTTGAGTCCGGGTGGCTTGTCGGCGATGACGTTGACGAACTCGGTGTAGGAGTCATAGCGCCCCTGCAGGCTCGCCGCGACGTGGGCGGCCGATTCCGGGTCGCCGAGGGAGCCCTGCACGGCGGGCCACAGCGGTGCGACGCGGCGCAGAATCTCCACACCGTTGGCCAGGCATATCTCCAATGCGGCGGCTGAGGTCGGGGCGGCGAGGAAGTCTTCCCACCAGGTGTGCCAGGGCAGCAGTGTGTCGGTGTCGAACTCCGGCGGCGGTTCACGCCACAGGTCGAATCCGACGATCGCGGCGCCCAGCGCCTCGCCCAGCAGTGCCGCCTTCGTCTTGAACGTGTAGTAAACGGTCGGCACCGCGACCCCAGCGTCCGCCGCGACGTCGGCGATCGTCGTACCGGTGTACCCGTTCTCGCAGAAGCGGTCGTACGCCGCGCGCACCATCCGGCGGCGATTGGCGAGCGCCTTCTCTGCCCGGGTTGTCACGGAGGCGAGCCTAGCATCGGCATTGACCTAGCATCGGCATTGACTATAGTGCCACTATAGTGGACCATTGATCGTATGCGAGTCCTCTTCGCGTCCATGCCTTTCGACGGTCACTTCCTGCCGATGACCGGCGTCGCCCAGCGCCTGGCCGAACTCGGGCACGACGTCCGGTTCTACACCGGATCGTCGTTCGCCGACCGGCTCGCCACGCTCGGCGTACCCCATGAACCGTTCCGGCGGGCGCTGGAGATCAACGGCGAGAACATGGCCGAGAACTTTCCCGACATCGCGAAACTCAAGGGGCCCAAGCGCATCGCCTTCGATGTGGAGAAGATCTTCTTCGCCAATATCCCCGCGCACTACGCCGACATCCTCGAGCTGCACCGGGAGTGGGCGTTCGATCTGCTGGTCAACGATGCCGCGTTCTTCGCCGCCTATCCCGTCACGCGCAAGCTGGGCGTCCCGGGATATGCCATCGATCCCGCACCGACCCCCACGGCCAAGTCGGCCGGGGCGCCACCTCCGTTCTTCGGACTCACCCCGGCACGTAACCTGTTCGACCGCCTCAAACACCGGATCGTGTGGGCGATGGTGGAGCGCACGCAGAGCAAGGCCAAGCCGATCCTGGACGATCTTCTCGACGCCGAAGGTCTCCCGGCGTACGCCGGCAGCACCTTCCAGCTCCCTTGGGACACCGCGACCCGGATGTTCCAGACCGGTCTGCCGTCGATGGACTTCGACGGCATCGACTGGCCCGCTCACCATCAGTTCGTCGGCCCGCTGCTGCCGCCGCGCACAGGCGGGCCCGCCGAACTGCCTTTCGCCGATCGGCTGGCCGGCGCGCCGTCGGTCGTCGTCGTGTCACAGGGCACCGTCGACAACCGCGACCCGGAGAAGCTGTTCGTTCCCACCCTCGAGGCACTCAAGGACACCGGGCATCTTGTGGTCGCCACCACCGGCGGCCGGCACACCGAGGCCCTGCGGCAACGGTTTCCGCACGACAATGTGATCGTCGAGGATTGGGTCGACTACGCCGCGCTGCTTCCGCACGCCGACGTCTTCGTCTCCAACGGTGGCTACGGTTCGATCATGCAGGCGATCATGGCCGGGGTCCCGATCGTGTCGGCCGGGTGGTTCGAGGCCAAGAACGACATCAACGCCCGACTCGCCTATCGCAAGCTCGCCGTCGACCTCAGGACCGAGCGGCCCACGCCCGCACAGATCACCAAGGCCATCGGCACCGTCACCGGCGACCCCACCTACCGGACCAACATCGCAAAGGTCGCCGCCGAGCTCCGAGCGGCCACCCCCGTCGACACCGTGGTCGACGCGATCCTCGCCGACCGGCTGTAGGTCAGCGGCGCGAAGTCCGCTCCCGCTCAATCAATTCGCAGATCGCTAAACAGATCCGTTCAGCGCTCAAGGAAACGAGCCAGCGGGAATCGTCAGCGCGAATCGCTTGTGCGGCGCCAGTACTGGTAGTCGCCGACGGTGTGGTCGAGGGTGAACTCCGAATCGACGATAGCTCGGGTATTGGGGGACAGACCGGCGAACTCGGCACCATTGAACAGGGCGGCGTCGGCGCGACGGAGTTGGTCGGCGATCGCTCCCTGATAGCGGCGGGCCGTCGGCGAGACCTCGCCGATCCGGTCGTCGGTGGCATCGGTTTCGTCGATGAGCATCGCGTAGTGATCGACGAAGACCGGGCATCCGTCGCGGACCTGTTGGTGCGCGACGTCGCCGGCAATGAGCGGTGCCGGGGTCAGCGACCAGGTGCATTCGTCGGCGCGCAGGATGTCGGCCAACTCATGCGGTTGCCGGACGCCCTGATCGATCGTCCGGACGGCGCCGATGGCCAGTGCCAGCAGTACGGCCCCCACGGCCGCGGCGACAAGTGTCGTGCGGGTACGTGCGTCGGCGGCCAGGACACCGACGCCGTAGCCGATCAGCAGGCACAGCACCGGGGCGGCGAAACTCGTGTAGTGGTCGTAGAACAGCGGTGAGACGAGCAGCGTTGCGAGCTGAGCCAGCGCGAGCACCGACCACCATGATGTCTCGGGCCACGACCGGGGTGACCTTCGCGTGCGTAGCACCTTCGCTAGCGGCAGCGCGCACAATGCGATACCGGTGACGCCGATGAGTACCCAGATCGGCGCGGGCAGCCGGTCGTGGTGCAGGATGCTGCCGGAGAAGTAGAAGACCCGTTCATCGAACCCCTGGGCCCGCGGCCGTCCGGTCGGGACGCCGATGACGGCGTGGAACATGTCCGCCGGCGCGAGCACGAAGAACGGCATGCAGATGGCGATGGTCATTGCCGCAGCTGCACCGGCGAACTTTGCCGCAACAACCTTCCCGTGCCTGACCAGCAACAACACCGCGAAGACGGCCACTGGGACGACGGCCCACATCTTCACCGTCATGCCGAACCCGAGCAGCAGCCCGGCGACGATCGGGTGCGGTGTTCGGGTGCGGGTCAGCAGGACGAGCGCGCCGAGTACCGCGGTACTCACCAATGGTGCTTGCAGCGGGGCGGTATCACTCCACACCGCCGCCGACCAGACGGAGTATGTGCCGCCGCCGGCCACGGCGCTGAGCCGCCCGTACCGCATCAGCAACATCGCGACCATCGCCGCAGCACCCGCGCCAAGCAGCCCGAAGGCGATGGTCGCGACGGTCATCGCCACCGAGTCGGGTACGACGGCGGCGAGCCACGCGAACGGCGACAATGCCACCAGAATGCCGGGCGGATGAATGAAGAGGAAATCGCGGTACGGCAGCGAACCCATCCAAAGATGTTGTGAGGCAAAGAAGTACACGCTATCGTCGAAGCCGATCGCCTGGGTGAGGGTTCCGTCTGCGGCCGGTATCACCACTCGCAGCGTGGCCGCGAGCGCAAAGATCCCGATGACGATCATTCGGCCTGATGACATGGTGAGACCCTGGGGCAGCGTCATATCGTGACCATATTAGTTAGCCTTACCTAAGTGCAATTCGTTCGATCCTTGCCATCACGGGCAGAGTGCGTTGCTTTGATTTCATCCGGTTCACATGAGACGTTTGGGTGATTCAAACCACATTCTCAGGAGATCGCATGACGAGAATCAGCCGCACCGTGCTGCTGGTGTTATCGACGATGCTGGTCGCGGCGTCGGCGCTGCTGCCGGCCCCGGCGCGGGCCGCCGAGTACGACCGGTACCTGAACCTGCCGCTGGTCAACCGCGACGCCGCGCACGGCACGGGCGGTTTGCACCCCGATCTGCAGACCGACGTGCCGACGCTCGGCAAGCTGCTCGGGCAGGCCCGCAAGGCCGGGGTGGCGCCGACGTCGTACCGGGCGCTGCTGGCGCAGTACTGGCTGGCCACGGCCACCTCCGAGGCCGGTATCGACCTCAGGTCGTGGAATCCGCGCACCGGCGCGATGGCCAACCGCAGCGTGCTGATCAAGTCGTACCGCTACTACGAGAACTTCCAGCTCTCCCACCGCGAGCTGCAGTGGGCGGGCATGGGTGGCCAGGTGGGCGCCGACTTCGGTGGCGGTCTCGTCGACTTCGAGCTGTTCAGCATGCCGTTCGACGTTAAGGAGATCGGGCTGGCCGCCAACGCCGTCGTCAAGGCCGTCACCGATGCCGGTGGTCCAGCCCTGCGCAACGCGCTGCCCGACGGGCTGCTCGCGATCGCCGACGGCGGCGCCAAGATCAACGGCAACGACCTGCACTACATCCTCGGCATGATCATGGTGATGCAGAAGAACATCTTCTCCGACCTGATGCCGATGCACGCCGCCTACGTCGACAAGGGTCTGCCCGCGATCGCTGAAATGCGCGATTCCGGACTCTTCGACGACGAGATCTACCGGGCGTGGGAGGGTATCGCGTCGAAGGATCCCGACCGGATCGCCGCGGGGAACGCCCGGCTCCTGCGCCGCGAACAGGGTGAGGTGATCAAGGAGCAGTGGGATCAGGTCCGTAACTATCGCGGCAAGGTCGGCGCGGCCGTCACCTATCTGTCGACGGTGGCGGGTTCGCCGTCGGTGGCCGGGGTCAAACCGCCGCGGTCGATGGATCCGGTGGTTCTGTACTCCTCGACGCCCGACGGCAAGCGGCTCAAACTCACCACGCCACTGCCGGATTGGGATTGGTCGGTGTATCCGGAACGTTGGAAGTACATCAGCGGACAGCTGCTGCCGAAATACAAATTCATGGTCAATCACCGGTGGCCGCAGCTGCGTGCCACGCTGCTGATGCCGTACGAGCAGCAGTTCGAGTCGCACCGGCCGATCATGAACATCCCGCAGATCCTGTACTCGATGGCGAAGCAGATTCGCGTGGAGGTCGTGAAGTGAAGCAGCACAACATCTTCCGTCTGGTTTCCGCCATCACGGCGACGACTCTCGTCCTGCTCGGTGCGGGCTCGGGTGCCGCGGGTGCGGCACCTACCCATAAGACACCGTCGCTGCCGGAGATCTTCAACGGATTCGTGGTCGGCGCCTTCTCGGGCGCCAAGATGGGTACCACCCAGGAGATTTTCCACGCCCTCACCGCCGACGACCCGTTCTACAAAGAACCGAAACTGACCGGCAGCGAAAAGCCCGGCCAGTTGCTCAAATCCAAGAAGGTCGACGTCATGTATTCCGGCGTCAAACCGGCCAATCTGAATGCTTACAAGATCATGTATGTCACAACAGGTTTGGACGCCAAGACCCCGGAGATCAGCACCGGCATCGTGATGGTGCCGCAGGGTCGGCGCGGCGTCGACCGCAAGGTCGTCAGCTATCAGGAAGCCAATGATTCCGTCGGCGGCAATTGCCATCCGTCGGGGCAGTGGACCGGTCAGAATCCGATGGATGGTGCGTCGTGGTCGGCGCTCGGACCGCTGGCGATCATGTTCGACAAGGGCTACACCGTCACCATTTCCGATGTCGGCAACAACGGTGATAAATCGCCGCACGGTGTGTTCGCCGGAACGTACGCCGGTCACGCCCAGCTCGACGCCGTGCGTGCCGCCCAGCAACTGCCGAAGGAAGCACCACGCAAGGACGCCGAGGTGGTGCTGTTCGGTATCGCCGGCGGTGGTGTGGGAGCTGCCCGCGCCGCCGAGGATCAGGACGTGTACGCGCCCGAGCTGAAGGTGAAAGCGGCTGTGCTCGAAGGCATGGTGATCGATCAGCGCAACTTCATGCGCATCGCCAACGGATCGGTCGGATCGGGTTTCGCGTTCGCCAACCTGCTCGGTCTCGAACCGAAGTACCCGGACATGAACATCGACGCCCACCTGAATCCGACGGGAAAGAAGATCGCCGACTGGTATCGCACCCAATGCCAGACCCCCGCCTATTTCACGATGCCGTTCGTGCCGCTGCAAACGTTGTTCAAGGGCAACAAGAATCCGGCCGATATTCCGTCGTTCCAGCGCGCCTACCGCGACAATGTGCTTGGCAAGCGGGCACCGAAACCGAAGGTGCTCATTACCTCGTGCGCCAAGGATGATTCGGTCATGTCGATCGTGCCTGCCAAGGACGCCCGCAATCTCGCGGCCAAGTACCGGCGCGGCGGCACCCGGGTCACGTACGCGCCCACCAACTGCAGCTGGGTCGAGATGATCACCAACCTGTACCACTGGAGTACCGATCTGATCGGTGCGCAGACCCTGGCCTGGGTCGACGCCCAGTTCACCAGGTAAGGAGCCGCTCTCCCGGGAATAACCACCCGGTACCGGTCGTTGTTGCACACCTGTGACACGACGCGAGGCAGGACGAGCATGACCGAATCCGGCAAACACCAGCTGTTCACGCTCACCCGAGCCGTCACCCTGCTGCTGGCGGTGACGTGCGGGACGTCGGTGGCCGGCCTGTATTACGCACAGCCGCTGCTGGTGACGATCGCCGACCATCTACACGTGTCGTCGTCGACGGCGGCGTTCCTGGTGACCGCCTCCCAGATCGGGTACACGCTCGGCCTGATGTTCCTGGTTCCGCTCGGCGACGTTCTGGACCGCAAACGGTTGATCGTCGCGATGATGACCGTGGCGGTCGCGCGGGCGGCGGGTGGGCCCGGGTCCCCGTACTTCGGGTGGGCCTGTGTTCTCCTGGGGTTGGGTGGAATCACCTCGGCCACCGCGATGGTGGTGGTACCGATGGCCGTCGGTCTGGCCGCCGAGAGTGAGCGGGGCCGGGTCACCGGCACCGTGATGGGTGGTCTGCTGTTCGGAATCCTGTTGGCGCGCACCGTCAGTGGTGCGATCGCAGAATTCGGTGGCTGGCGTCTGGTATACGTAGCCGCCGCCGTGGCACTGGCCGTGCTGGCGCTGCTGCTGGTTCGGATACTGCCGCCGATCGCGCCGACGGCGTCGCTGACCTATCCGCGGCTGCTGCGGTCGATCTTCACCATCATCGGCCGCGAACCGGTACTCCGCGGCCGGATGGCGCTCGGATTCCTGGCGATGTGCGGTTTCGCCCTGATGTGGACGTCGTCGACGTTCCTGCTGGCCGAGGAATACGGCTATTCCGACGGCGTCATCGGCCTGTTCGGTCTGGCCGGTGTCGCGGGTGCGGCCGGGGCACCGGTGACCGGACGACTCGTCGACGCCGGACACGCCCGCCTGTCCACGACGCTGACCTGGTCGATCGTTCTGGTCGGCTGGGGCCTGCTGGCTTTGGGTATGCACCATCTGCCCGCGTTCATCGTCGGCATCCTGCTGTTCGACTTCGGTGTGCAGGCCGCGCATATCACCAACCAGAACCGCATCTACGGATTGCATCCCGACGAACGCAGCCGCCTCACCACCGCCTACATGGTGACGTTCTTCTTCGGCGGCGTCGCCGGCTCGATCATCGCCTCTCTCGCCTACGACGCCGGCGGCTGGCTCCTTGTCTGCGCCATCGGCGCCGGCCTCACTACCGCCGCCCTCGCCATTTGGGCCACGATCTGCGCCACCACCGAACGCGAAACGAAAATCTAGGTCTACGGGAAGTGGTATTCGGATTTCCGTAGCTTCGCCGGCGCGGCCGTGTAGAACGAGGACCGGCATGGCGTCGGGAATGTGGACGGTGGGGCCGTCGTTGTGATTGTGTTGCGGACCGTCGATCAGGAGGGTACCTGTGCGGGGAATCGACTTCAGTTCATGGAACGGGGTGTTGGCGTCGCTGCTGACGTTGACCATGGTGATGGTGGTCGGCGTCGGGGTGCGGTTGCTGGTCATGTTCACCGTGCAGCAGCGGCAGCAACGGATGAACCGGCAGATCAATGAGCGGCTCAAGACGCTTATCGCGGCGTACAAGGTGCTCGGCGGATCGTTCACCGGTGACCTGGCCGTCGACCCGCGACATAAGCGCGACATGAAGGCCGTCGGCGAATCCGAGTCCGACGATACCGGTGCGGACATGCTGTCGGGTGAGGGTTCGGACCGGGCGCGCCGGACCCGGGATGCGGTGGAGGCGGCGCTGTCGGATGTGTTCCTGCTCGGCACCGAGGAGCAGGTGCGCCTGGCCGAACAGGCCGCCCGCGACCTGGTGGCGGGTCGCCCGGTATACACCGCCGAACTCGTCACCTCGCTGCGTGACTTCATAAGGCGCGCACTGGATCTCGACCCGGTACCCGGTGATCTGGAGATCCGGCGGCAGGGTCCCGCGCGGCCGCCGTCATCGGGTGCGCGGCAGGGCCGATCGGGCGGACAGGACGGCGGTCGTGGTGGAGGTGGCGGCGCAGGAGGCGGCGGCGCTATGGGCATGGACATGGACATCGGTCGCCATGGTCGTCACGACGACTGAAACTCCGTCTTTGTCGCGCTCACGGTGAGCGCGACAAAGACGGAGCTTCGGAATTTCAGGAGATCCTTTAGGAAAAGATCAGTTCGCCGAGTTTGACGGCGGTGTGGGCTATCGCCGGGGTCTCGGTTTTGGAGCCGTAGGCGGAAAGTGTTCCGCTGCCGGTGTTTCGGATGACGAGCGCGTTGCGGTGTGCGGTCAGGAAAAAGACTGCGCCGACGCCGAGGCAGATCAGCGTGAAGAGCACGGATGCACCTCCGATCGGACTACCCATGCTCATCATCAGCGCCATGAATCCGACAAAAACGGCAGCCGAACCGTAGGTGATATGACGTGTGGAGGTGGTGTTACCGGACGTCACCTCGGTGACGTGCCGCAGGGGAGTCTCTTCCAGTAGATAGCCGCGTTCGATGAATCCGAAAATGGTCTGCGGCCGGTGCACGATCACCCTGCGATCGGTCACCGTGACGGTCGTCTTGAGGTGCGGAGTCACAGCGCTCGGCGTGAATTGTGTTTGGTGATAGATGGTTTCGCCTTGAAGCAGTGACGGCTGAAGCGCTGATGTCATAGTGAACCTTTGCGGGAGGGTTGATTATCGGAGGTAGGCGGTGGTGCCTTCCGGCGACCGGGTACTGCTGATCATTTTGGCGACGCAATGATCGCGGTCGAATCCTTGTTGCCGGCACCAATCCAGCGATGCCGCCGGACCGGTGAACGTCTGCCGAGTCACCGTCACCCATAGGCTCGGCGTGCTGAAGACGGGCCACTCGTCGCTCCACAGTAACCACGCGCCATCGAACCGCTGATCGAGGGAGACGAACTCTTCCAGAATCGACGCATTGTCCCAGGTGCGGCCCTCTGCATAGAGTCCCGGACGTTTGGAACTCAACTGGGCGACCCATGCGCCGTCGTAGGAGGCGAGAATGGACTTCCGATCAGTATCGGCCCGCGTGCGTAGATTCGCATTGACCAATGCTTCCGCGGACGTCCCGTCGGGAGTCCAGGGTGAGGACACCGTCGCCGAGTAAGGCTCCGATGATGCGGGAACAGTCGCCGCGCCCTCGACACCTTCCCTGGTCACCGACAGCGAGTAGCTATTCGCAGAATCGGCGGCCGGTGTCCCGAAGTAGCTCCCCGGCGGGAATGTGAGCATCAACTGCCGTCCCGACGAATTCGATGGTAGACCAACCGGATTCGATGAGAAGTCGAATGATCCGGCGGCGACCACGCCACCTGGTCCGGATACGGTGATCCTGGTGTCCGAATTTGCTAGGACATCACCGGAATCGCATGTGCCGGTTGCCGACAACGTGACCTGCAGACCGGACAGTGTGGTTGAGATGGCCGAGATATCGGTGGACGGCGCACTCGAGCATGCGGACACCTCATCCGGCGAACCGCCGCCGCTGAACGCATCGACCAGGCTTTCACCGGGTTCCTTTTTCGCGTTCCAGATCAGCAGTCCCGCGACCAGGGCGATGACGATCACGGCGAGACTCACCGCCACGACGACATACGGCATCGCAGAGTTTCGTTCGGGCGGGTATCCATAGCCATTGGGTGGTGACTGTGAATACTGTTGTGGCGCACCGTAATCAGTGGCTGAATACCCTGTGGTGGGGTAAGGAGCCGACGATTGACCGAGCGGGTATTGTGCGGTCTGCGCGTAGGCGGGTCCGGCGGTCTCAGGTGCGCCCCCTATCGCAGGTAGCGCGCCGGAGTCGGCCAACGGCACCGCATGCTGTGTCTGCGCATATGCGGCGCTATTCGGGAAAGTGCCGCCGGGGATCGCGCCATCCGGGATGATATTGCCCGGAATGGTATTGCCCGGAATGGTATTGCCAGGTTCGAGGGCCGTGTTGTGTGCGGTGTTGGCAGGGGTCTCGCAGGTGTTCTCGATCGCGTCCGGACGGGTCGTCTTGGTCAGCTCGACCGGATCAGGTCGGGTCACCTTGGTAAGCGACGGCCCTACGATGACCTCGGTCTGAGCGTCCCGCGCAGGTGGCTGCGGGGCGGTGACCGGAGTGGGCACGATGTCTGGGGACTTGAACAGTGAGACGGTAGCCGTCTCGTCAGAACCGGGCAGAATGTCGGTGTCTACACCGGGTGCGGCTTCCGGCACCGACGGATCGCGCGGTGCGCCGGACTGCTGAACCGGAGGCGGTGCGTCGGCCGTGTGCATGCCCGGGCGCCAGTTGGCCCAGTCCAGCCCGAGCCGGGAGGTCGGACCATCGGTCGGCTCGGTCATTGGTAATCCTTCTGGGGTGATCCTTCTGGGGTGATCCTTTTGGGCGATCCGCGGGGGCGGTGCTATTGGCCGACGCGGTCATGTCTCAAAGTGAGTGCAGAAAGGTGTTTTTGGGAGAACTGTCCGAGTTCCCAGCGTTGCACATCGAATCCGCACCGGCTATCCGTCTTCGCAGGTTCGTCCGTCTGGGCGACAAGCCGCACCACGCGTCGATACCCGACTTCTACAGACCAGTAAAGAGTCCTTTTGTACTATCGATGGTCAGGTGTGCGACACGTCGCGTCGCACACCGAAGTGAGTGGATGGAGTGGTTGTGAACAACGCAGTGGGCGCACATCGCCGGACCGCCGTGGTGGCGGTTCTCGGAGCCCTCACACTTACCTGCGCCGTGCCCGGCGCGGCCGTCGCCGATCCGCTGATGGACGGCCTGGATACGGGCAGCGCCGGCGGCATCTTCTCCGGCAGCGCCCAGGCGGCGGGATCGAGCGGCCGTGACGGGTCGCCGAACGGCGTCGACGGTTCCCTCCGGCAGGTCAACTGCAACCAGCAATCCAAGTCCGCCGGTGAGGCCGTCACCAACACCAGGCACATGATGGGCCGCACCGGTCCGATGAGCTTCACGCTCAACTACAACACCGGTACGCAGGCCGACCGGATCGAGGTCTTCTACCACGGCAAGGTGCGTGCCGACACCGGTCCTGTCACGGGAACCGGCAGCAAGCACGTCACGGTGCCCGCGGGAACCAACACCTATGTGACGGTGAAGGTCACCGGTCCGGTGGGTGGTTCCTGGAACTACACCGTCCAGTGTCCGGTCTGACGCGCCGGACACATCCACAGCACAATGCTCACGGCGGATGTTCAACCCTTTTGCCGACATCTGAATCACGCCGCCCGACGATATAGTCAAGTCGAAATATCGGACTTTGAATCGGGATGGTGTGACGATGGGCGACAAGCTGACCAAGACGCGTCTCATGGCAGGTGCCGCGCTGCTCAGTACCGGTGCGCTGATGTTCACGACGCCGGGCTTCGCCGCGGCGGACGGAAGCGTGAGCGCCGGCAGCGTGGACTCGGGCAGTGCCGAGGAGATCGGCGGCGGAGTTCTCAACGCATTCGTTCCAGGTCTCGGCGATCTTGTCACCGGCAGCCTCGAGTCGTCGGCCGGCGGCCTGGGTGGTGGCGGGAATGTCGCCCCGCCACAGACGCAGAGGTGTAACCAGTCGAGCCAATCGGGTGGCTACGGCA
Source organism: uncultured Gordonia sp. (assembly GCF_937858515.1). Lineage (NCBI taxonomy): Bacteria > Bacillati > Actinomycetota > Actinomycetes > Mycobacteriales > Gordoniaceae > Gordonia > uncultured Gordonia sp. The sequence goes on from NZ_CALLZT010000173.1 coordinate 20,555, forward strand.
TCACCAACACCAAACACCTGATGGGGCGTCGCGGCCCGTTCAGCTTCACCATCGTGTACGACACGGTGAACATTCCTGACCGGATCGAGGTCTTCTACCAGGGTCGGCGTCTGTACAACACGGGCCTGATCGGTGACAACGTCAACGAGGGGAACGGCAGCAAGCGCATCGCCGTACCGGCCGGTATCGACAACTATGTGACCGTCAAGGTCACCGGACCGGACTCGGGCACGCGATGGGAGTACACGGTCTACTGCCCGTCCTGACACGCCACGGCGTCCGATGAGGGCACAGCTCTGTGAACAAGTTGTCCACAGAGCTGTGCACAGCTGTGGAAGAATCGAATACGTTGTCGAACCCGCCGAATAACCCGCGGTGACTGACCCCTGACCGGGAAGACCGGGCTCAGCCGCCCTGCGAACCTATCCAGAAGTAAGCGATAAAGCCGAACGCGAAGAAGGCTATCCACAACCAGCCGAGCCACTTCGCGACCACCGCGAACGGGGTACCGAGTTCGCCGGTGCGGTGAATCGTGCGCAGCGACGAGTACGCCAGGAACACTCCGATCGGGGCGGTCACCCCGAGTACGGACAGAACCAGCGCCACCATGGACTGCAGGTTGATGTTCTCTGCGCTGGTGTTTGCTGGGCGCCCGCGATCTCCGGCCACACTCGTCTCCTCGGCATCACCGGTGCCCCGGACCGGAGTGTCTCCGGACCTGCTGGCACCGTCGCCGACCCTCAGGCGCAGGTCATCCTGGCCGGCACCGGCGTCTTTGACACCGTAATGAGTCCTGTCGTGGAGATCGGGCGACACACCGGAAACGGAGGGGGTGAACGTGCGGGCCGCTTCGGTCACCGAGGCTTCCCGGGCCCCAGTCGTTTCCCGGGCCCCAGCTGTATCCCGGGCCACAGTCGTATCGCCGTCGGACGCGTGCTGCGGAGTCGGAGGGCGTGACCCGAGCAGAGTGCGGGAGTTTTCGTCGGCCGGAGGCCTGCCTCCTGAAACATGTGGGCCCGTGGCGTGCGCGGAGCCCTTGCCCAGCGGTGACGGTCCGGTCTGCGGTCCCAGGGGTCGGCCCTGTGCGACGTAGGGGGCTGACCCGGGTCTCGTCGGCAACCGACCTGACGGTGATTGACCCGACGGAAACTGACCCGATGGAAACTGACCTGTTCGGGGCTGGCCGGGCATGCGGTAGCGGGTGCTCGGAGGTGCTCCGGGCGCGGCGCCGGGCGGCGACCGGTAGCCGGGCGGGGGGCCCATATGCGGGCCTGTATGGCCGGGTGGAGGACCGACCTGCTGCCCGGGACGCGGTCCTGGGGCGCCGGAGTTCCAGCGCGCACGCTGCCCGGTCTGTGCCGCATCGCCGGACGGACCACCGGTGACGGACGCCTGCTGCCTCTCCCACGGCTGGCGCGGCACGTCGGGTTGCTCTGGATCGTCGGCAGTCACGCTCTCCAAATTACCCACGCCCGGGCGGATTCGGCATATCCGTGGCAACACTTGTGAGATGTTCGCGCCTGGCGGACGGAGGTGTTGGGCCCTACGTGGTCTGGATCCGGCGTGATCCGGATCTGCGGTGGTCCTGATCTGCCCTACGGGGTTTGGACGGCAGGCGCGTCGGCCGGGGTGCGGCCGAGCGCCTCGACGCGGGGAATCGTCCCCGACACCGGCGGATGCTCTGTGCTGGTCTTACGGACGGCGAAGAAGGCGACACCGCCGAGCAGGGCGAGGATCGCGGCGAGGACGGCGGCAACAATCGGTTTCGGCACGCCATCAAGGGTATAGGCGTCATCGATGGTGTCGAATCGGCCGTACGGTCGGAGAATCGTGGCCGGATCGGGCCAGGTGGTCCACCGCATCGCGCCCGGGTGGTTGTATGGAAGGCGTGAGTAACAAGACACAGACCGCGACTCTGCACACCAACCGCGGCGACATCGTCGTCGAACTGTTCGGGAATCACGCTCCCAAGACTGTTGCCAACTTCACCGGCCTCGCCGACGGCAGCAAGGACTACAGCCAGCCCAACGCGGCCGGCGGAGCCGAAGGACCGTTCTACGACGGCTCGGTATTCCACCGTGTCATCGACGGCTTCATGATCCAGGGCGGCGACCCGACCGGCACCGGCCGTGGCGGCCCGGGCTACCGGTTCGAGGACGAGTTCCACCCCGAGCTGCAGTTCGACCGTCCGTACCTGCTGGCGATGGCCAACGCCGGGCCGGGCACCAACGGTTCGCAGTTCTTCATCACCGTCGGCCCGACCCCGCACCTGAACCGCCGGCACACCATCTTCGGTGAGGTCACCGATCCCGCGTCGCAGAAGGTTGTCGACGCCATCGCCACGACGGCGACCGGTCCCGGCGACCGTCCCGTCGACGCCGTCGTCATCGAGAAAGTGGAAATCAGCTGAGCGCAGCTTTTCCGCAGGGCGGGCCGGTGGTCACCTGCTACCGGCATCCCGATCGCCCCACCGGCCTGGCCTGTAGCCGGTGCGGGCGGCCCGCCTGCCCCGAATGCCTGCGACCGGCGGCGGTGGGTCAGCATTGCCTCGACTGCCTGCGCGGCGCCGGCGCGGTGCAACCTCAGCCGGTGCGACGTGGCCTGACCGGGACCACCCGGCAGGCCGTGGCCGCACCCCGGACCACTCAACGTCCGTACGTCACGTACGGGCTGATCGGGTTCAACGTCGCCGTCTTCGTGGTGTGCGTGGCACAGGCAGGCAGCACCGACATGCTCGATTCGTCGTTGTTCGCCGACTGGGCGCTGTTCAAACCGTTCGTCGCCGACGGTGAGTACTGGCGATTGATCACCGCGGGGTTCCTGCACTTCTCCCTCACCCATATCGCCGCCAACATGTTGTCGTTGTTCCTGCTGGGCCGGGATCTGGAACTGGCCATCGGGTATCCGCGATACGCGGGCGTGTACCTGGCCTCGCTCGTGGGCGGCAGCGCCGCGGTGATGCTGTTCGCCGGTGACCTGACCGTGAACGCCGGAGCCTCGGGTGCGATCTACGGCCTGATGGGCGCGATGCTCGTGATCGTCCTGTACATGCGGGCCTCGCCAGTTCCGGTACTGACCATCATCGGCCTCAACATCGTGCTCTCGATCACGGTGCCGGGCATCTCCCTGGCGGCACATCTCGGGGGTCTGCTGTTCGGTGCGCTGGCCACCGCGGGACTGATCTACGTGCCGCGGCTCGTGGGCAGTGCGGGCAGCAACCCGGTGTCATCGAGCCGGCTCGGCTGGGCGGTCATCGCGACGCTGGTGATCGTGGGCATGGTGATCGGGGTCTCCGCGGGCGTCACTTTCGATCAGCCTCTCGTCATCGTGCGCTGAACCGCCGACCACCACGAACTCCGTGACGCCGCACCCGCCCCGTGTGGCGTCACGGTGCGTATTCCCACACCGACACCCAGTCCACCAGCAGATTTCCGTTGCTGGTGCCGTTGCCGTAGGTCTCGGTCTGCAATTGCCAGCGCATCGGGCTGTCGGGCACCCAGTCGGTGGTGTTCATCACGACGGTGTTGTCGAGCAGCATCCGGATCCGGTTCGGTGACCATTCGATCGTGTACGTGTGCCAGTCGGTGTAGCGGGCACCGGTGTTGACGGCCAACTGGCAGGTGTTGCACGAGCCCTGACGGGCGTAATGGTGATAGCCGTGCGCGGTCCCGGTCAGCGAGCTCTCGGGGAAGTCGATCTCGCCGTCCCACGGCCAGTTGTCGGACTGTGGCCACAGCAGCCACGCCACGCCGTAGTCGGACAGATACGGATTGTCGACCTTCATGCGCACGCTGTAGCGGCCGTAGGTCTGGTACTGCGAGCCGTTCTTGATGATGGGCGACGGGTTGGCGCCCGCGGGCCGGCCGTCGACGCTGTGCAGGTGGAAGTTGAGGACTCCGTTCCTGACGCTGAGTACCTGGTCCGGCCGGTATGGGTTGCGTAGTCGGGTGTCCACCCAGCATTGCGGGTAGGTGCGCCACTGTTGACCTTGCGCGCCGGTGTAGACGACCTTGCCGGAGTCGCAGGCGTTGGCCCAGCTGCCGACGGGCGCGTTCTTGGTGAAGTCGTCTCGGAAGATGTGCCGCCAGCCGGGCAGGTTGCCGACCGGCACCGGCTGTCCCGATGCCGATCCGCCGCCTCCTGCGCTGCCGGTGAAGACGTCGTCGAGACCTGCGAACGGGAGCCGGGGCAGGTTGCCGTCACGGAGTTTGTTCAGGTCGAAGGGAAGCTCGTCGGCGGCGGCGAGTGGCGGTGGACCGGCCACGACGGTCACAGCGGTGGCTGCGCAGGCGACGAATGCCCTGGTCAACAGGGTCTTTATGGTACCGACCCGACTGGTTCGGCAGGTAGGAGGTCGGGGTGGGCTGCTTCGGGTCGAACGCATGGGGCACCTCGCGGGGAGAGGGTCGTCAGTTGCGTACTTCACATACCGTTGACCACGGCATTGCCGTGATTATTGGGGTGACTGAGAAAATGACCCCCGGTTCGTTATGAACCGTTATCATAACGTTACTAAAAACGCCTACTGCCGGGTGACGACCTGGATCGGGTGATGACCTAGTCGGTGACCACGACGAAACCGGCGTCATCGAGTACCTCGGCGACGTCGTACGGGTCCGCGCCCAGATCCCAGCGATTGAGTACGACCAGCGCGGTATCGGGCAGAGCTTCGTCGGTGGGAGTGCGCTCTGCCACGGTGCTCACCGCCGGATCGCGCAGGATCTCCAGCTCGAGCTGGCTGCTGCGCCGGCCGATCCGGCGCAGCTGCCTGATCCGGACCCTGTCTACATCGGCCGGTGTGTAGGTCCGGGAGCCCCCGACCGTGCGTAGCGTGAGTTCGGGCGCGGGCCGCGTCACCAGACGCAGCCGTGGCCGCAGCAGCAACGAGTACGACGCGAAGCCGAGCAGTAGCAAGCCCGCGAACGCCATCAGCACCAGGCCGACGGGATCGGACGACAGGGCGACGGATCCGCCGAGCAGGATCAGTCCACCGACCGCCATCGCAGCCCCGGCGAGGACGGGCGTCGACCATTCATACACAGAACCATCACCAGGGTTATCCACAGAAAGTACTCACAGGTGGGGATGAACTACACACATGTGATTCCACAATTGGGGATAACCAGTGCATCATTCGGCGTGTCGCTGTGGATAATCTGTTGTCTGGGTGATTCAAGTGACCAGAGGGCTCAGACAGTGATCGACGTCACCGCCAGCGCATTGTCATCAACAGCCCGACGACCATGAACGCGAACCCGATCAGGAAGTTCCACGGACCGAGCTCGTACATCCAGTTCAAGATCTTGCCATCGGCGCCGAGCGCGCTGGGGGTGGCCACCAGATAGAAGACGATCAGCCACAGCAGCCCGAACAGCATCAGGCCCAGCATCAGGGCGACGTAGATGGAACTGGACGGTCCGGTCTTCACCTTCACCGGCGTACGGCTCGCCGGATTGATGGTGTAGTCGGTCT
>NZ_CALLZT010000174.1:0-6407 GCF_937858515.1 uncultured Gordonia sp.
GGTCGAAGTTCCACGACTCCGCTGATGGGCTGGCCGCGGCGAAGGCAGCGTTCGCGCTGATCGAAGGGGGTGGTGAGGAGGGGGTTGCGTCAGGTGTGGATTCTCGCCGGACCCAACGCGTCCCTGGCTCCTTGGTCGCTTCGGCCTCAGGGATCAAGATGGGGGATTCGTTTGAGGTTGGGTTGGGCGGGGTGGGGGTGTTGGGGCGTGACGGGTGGGCGCCGCGCGGGTTGTCGATGACTATCCGGCCGGGGCGGTTGACGATGATCACCGGGCCGAACGGGTCGGGGAAGTCGACGGCGCTCGAGGTGATCATGGGGTTGATCGAACCGGACGAGGGTCGGGTGCTGCGGGGTAAGGACGAACTCGACGAGTTCCGGCGGCGGGTCGCGTGGCTGCCGCAGCAGCCGGTTGTCGTGCCGGGGAGCGTCGCCGAGAACCTGACATTGTTCGCCGATGCCTCGCGAGCAGATCTTGACGCAGCAGCGTCGATCACCGGATTCGATGAGGTTCTCGCCGGGCTGTCCGACGGCTACGACACGATGCTGGGTGCGGGTGGCGTCGGGCTTTCTGCCGGGCAGCGGCAGCGGCTTGCCCTCACGCGTGTATTGGTGTCGACAGGTTCACTGCTGTTGCTCGATGAACCGACCGCCCATCTCGACCCCACTTCGGCCGAGCGAGTACTGATCCGGTTGCGGGAGCGGGCTGTCGGTGGGGATGCTGTCGTCGTGGTGGCGCACGGCGCTGAGGTGCTGCGCCACGCCGACGAGATCGTCGAGATGCCGGAGGCCGTCGATGCGAACTAGTTTCGACGCCGACCCACTGGTGCGGGCGCTGCGGTTTCTCGGCTTGAGTCGTCGGCCGCTGGTGTGGTCGTTGCTGTTGGGTGTCGGCGGGGCGCTGTCGGCGCTCGGCCTGGCGGCGCTGTCGGCATGGCTGATCACCCGGGCCTGGCAGCAGCCGCCGATCCTGTTCCTGTCGGTGGCGATCACCGCCGTTCGCGCACTGGGTATTTCGCGGGGAGTGTTCCGCTATCTGGAACGGCTCGCCACCCACGATCTGGCATTGCAGGCGATGGCGAATGCCCGGGAGCGGGTGTATCGCGCTCTGGCACAGGGCGATCCGGGCTATTCGGTGGGACTCAAACGCGGTGCGCTGCTGTCCCGGACGGGCGACGACATCGACGAGATCGGCAATGCGCTGATCCGCGGAGTGATCCCCATCGTGGTCGGTGCGATCACCGCAGTCGCGGCTGTGGTCGTCATGGCACTCGTATCATTATGGGCAGCAATGGTTTTACTGGTGGCACTCGTGGTGAGTGGTGCGGTCGCGCCGTGGCTTGCCGCACGCGGGTCGGCGAGAACCATCGCCGATTCCGCGAGAGCGACGGCAGAGTCGGCCGAGGCCACTATCACCGCGCTGTGGCACGCCCCCGAATTGGTGATCGCCGGTCGTCGTGACGCAGCGCTCGCCGCCGCGGCCCGGGCCGACGACGATGCGATCCGGGCCGCCGACCGCGGACTCGCCTGGCAGGCAGGGGCCGCCGCAGCCACGCCGCTGGCGATCGGGGTGTCGCTGCTGGCGGCCTGCCTTATCGGGATCGACCTCGCATCCGGGGTGCCGGGGTCGCTGGCCGGGGTGTCGTCGACGTCGGGACAGCTGACACCGATGGTATTCGGTGTGCTGATTCTGCTGCCGCTGTCGGCGTTCGAGTCGACGGCACCGCTCACCGAGGCGGGCATACAGCTCGAACGCAGCCGACAGAGCGCGGCGCGGATGCTGGCGCTCGTCGACGGGGCATCCCGGTCAGGTTCGGGCTCAACGGATTCCGATGCGGCGGTGCACCGTGGTCCGGCCATGCTGCGCTGCACCGGACTCGACTGGGGATGGCCGGGCGGACCCGCGCTCGGACCGGTCGGCGGACTGACCCGCGACCTGGCGCCGGGCTCGCGGCTGGTGATCGCCGGACCGAGCGGCTCGGGAAAGTCGACGTTGCTGATGACCCTGGCGGGACTGCTGGCGCCGAAGTCGGGTTCCGTTCAGGCCGTGGATGATTCGTTGCAGGACATCGAACTGTGTTCGGCTGTCCGCTATTTCGCGGAGGAAGGGCACATCTTCGCCACCAGCGTCAGGGAGAACCTGCTGGTCTCCCGCGGTGACGCGACGACCGGCGAACTCGATGACGCGCTGGCCGCGGTGGGACTTGCGGACTGGGTCCGGCGATTGCCCGACGGACTGGACACGGCGTTGTCCGGCGGAGGTGAATCGGTGAGCGGCGGACAACGCAGGCGTCTATTGCTCGCGCGTGCATTGATCAATCCGGCGCCGGTGATAGTGCTCGACGAACCGGTCGAACACCTCGACCGGGGCGACGCGGACTCGTTGCTTGCGGCAATAGTCGATCCCGCCGGGATCTTCGGGCCCCGGCGGACGGTGATCGTCGTGACCCACTATCTCCCTGGCGGGATCGATGCCGACCTGACTATCGGCTGACTCGATCACGTCCCCGGGGAGCTTAGGGAAGGCTGAAGAATGCCTTTACGTTCCACCGAATGCCGGTATTGTCTGATTTCACCGGATCGCCGGAAAGTGCGGTTCGTCCCCACGGGAAGGCAGAACGGCACATGAAAGCTATGACTCGGGTCTGGGCAATACCAGTGGCGGTGATCATGTCCGCGGGAATCCTCGCAGGCTGCGGCGACGACTCCGGTGATGAGCCGGCGCAGCTGACGCTGTACTCGGGCCGATCGGAGTCACTGGTGGGTCCGCTCATCGAGAAGATCGGCACCGAGATCGCGGTGACGCCCGCCTATGACAAGAAGGCCGCCCAGATCCTGGAGGAAGGGGACAAATCGCCCGCTGATCTGTTCTTCGCCCAGGACGCGGGCGAACTGGGAGCACTGGCCGACGCCGGACTGCTCGAACCGCTGCCCGACGACATCGCGGAATCGGTGCCGCAGCAGTACCGGACCGCGTCGAAATCGTGGGCGGCCACATCGGGACGGTCCAGGGTACTGGTCTACAACCCGGACGTGCTCGCCGCAGCTGATCTGCCGCCGGGCATCGACGGTCTGACCGACCCCAAGTTCCGCGGTAAGGTCGGATTCGCGCCCACCAACGCATCGTTCAAGTCATTCGTCACCGGACTTCGGGTGGTTCGCGGCGAGGACGGAGCCCGCGACTGGCTCACCAAGTTCCTCGCGAACGACCCCAAGAAGTTCGACGGCAACGGTGCCATTCTCGAAGCGGTCAACGACGGCTCGCTCGGCGCCGGGCTGCTCAACCACTACTACTGGGTGCAGGCGGTGGCCGAGGAAGGCATCGGCAAGGTGCCGTCGCGGCTGCACTTCTTCGGTGACGGAGACCCGGGTGCGCTCGTCAACGTTGCCGGTGTCGCGGTACTCAAGAGTTCGGACGACAAGGAAGAGGCATTCGACTTCGTGCGGCAACTCCTCACCCCGGAAACGCAGAAGTTCTTCACCACCGAGGTCGGCGAATATGCTGTGGCCGATAATATTCCACTGCCCGTCGCGGACCTGCCGCCGCTGATCAGCGACCTTAAACCGCCGAAGATCGACCTCGACGACCTCGCTGACGTCGCGGGTACCGAGAAGCTGCTCACCGAGGTGGGAGCTGTTTAGGCGGGAACGAATCCTGCTGGGGGTCATCAGCATCGCCGTGACGGTGCTGGTGGCCCTCCCCGCTGTGTACCTGGTGATCCGGGCGTCGGGGGCGGGCTGGGACACCGTCGAGGCGTCGCTGCTGCGCGCGCGGACCGCCGATCTGGCGGTCAATACAGTCCAATTGGCCGTGGCGGTCACGGCGGCGTCTGTGATTCTCGGGGTCGCCATGGCGGTGTGCGTGTGCCGGGGTATCCGCCGGGGCCGGACCCTGGCTGTCGCGCTGCTCGCCGCACCCCTGGCGGTTCCGTCGTATGTGTCCGGGTTTGCCTGGGGCCGAATGTTTTCCGGATTCGAAGGGTTTCCGGCCGCAGTGCTTGTGCTCATCATGGCCTGTTATCCGCTGGTTATGCTCCCCGCGATCGCGGTGCTGTCGGCGGCGGGCAGATCGGCCGAGGACGTCGCCCGCACCCTCGGCTACGGACCCCTGCGCACCTTTCTGTGGGCGACCGCGCCCCGGCTGCGGACCGCCGTCGCCGGGGGCGCTCTGCTGGTGGCGCTGTATACGGTGAGCGATTTCGGTGGTCCGGCCATCGTCCGCTACGAGGTGTTCACCGTCGGGATCTACAACGCCTACAACGGATCCGTCGACCGTTCCCTGGCCGCCGTCTACGGGTGTGTGCTGGTGGTGATCGCGTTGGTGCTCGCGCTCAGCGAACGCCTCGCTCGCGGCGACCACGACGAGATCGGGGCGCCGGAGCGCCGGCCGGCATCGTCGGAGTCGCCGGTCGCGTGGCTGTGTGTGACGGCCACGGTCACCGTCGGACTGTTCGCGCCGATCTGGTCGTTGATCTCCGCCATCAGGACCTCGCAACGGGTGCCGATGTCGTCGGTGGCCGACGTCAAAGACCTACTCGTCTGGGTGTGGCCATTGGCGCGCAACACCTTTGAGATCGCCATGATTGCTGCTGCGGTGATCGTGGTGGTGTCGGTGCCGGTCGCCCTGTTCATCCGGCGTCCACGCACCCCGCTGTCGGGGGCGGTGGAGGTGACACTCAATCTGGGTTTTGCGTTGCCCGGGATCGCCGTCGCCCTGGCGTTGGTGTTCTTCGGGATCCGGGTGCTGCCGGAGCTGTATCTGACCACCACGATGCTGACGGCGGCGTATCTGATTCTGTTCCTGCCGGTGTGTCTGGGGCCGCTGCGCGGTGCGTTCGATGCGATCGCACCCGGGCAGGAGGACTCGGCGCGCACGCTCGGCGCCGGCTACCTGGCGACCATCGCCCGGGTGTCGCTGCCCACGGTGACGCCGGCGCTGGTGGCCGGGGCGGCGCTGGCGTGTCTGTCGGTGGCCAAGGAACTGCCAGCCACCCTCATGCTGGCACCCATCGGCACCCGCACCCTGGCCACCGACCTGTGGAGCCTCAACAACGATCTGCGGTACGGGCAGGCCGCGGTACTCGGGCTGGCGCTGATCGTCGTCACCTCGATTCCGACGGTGCCGCTGTCCACCCGGTTCCTGCCGAGAGGGGAATGATGTCCGCGCTGCGACTGACCGGGGTGACCGTCGGCTACGGCGGCGCCACAGTGGTCCGCGATGTCTCGTTCGAGGTACCGCCGTTGTCGATCACCGCGGTGATCGGTCCGTCGGGGTGTGGCAAGACGACCCTGCTGCGGGCGATCGCCGGGCTGGAGCCGGTGCGCTCGGGCACCATCGAGATCACCGTTGCCGGCGAACGAAAGGTGTTGGCCGGCCCGGGCGTTCATGTTCCGGCGCAGCGCCGGCGGGTGGGGCTGGTCCCGCAGGACGGCGCGTTGTACGCGCACCTGAGGGTGGCGGAGAACATCGGTTTCGGTTTGCGGCACAACGTCTTCCGGAAAGTGGGTGACACTGCCAGAGTGGCCGGGCTGCTGGAACTGACCGGACTCACCGAACTGGCCGACCGAAAGCCGGCGCTGCTGTCGGGCGGTCAGCGCCAGCGCGTGGCCCTGGCCCGGGCGCTGGCGCCCCGGCCGACGATCATCTGCCTCGACGAGCCGTTCTCTGCTCTCGACGCGCACCTGCGTACGACGCTGCGGTCGCAGGTGCGGCAGATGATCCTCGCCGATGGCGCCGCCGCGCTGCTCGTCACCCACGACCCGGAGGAGGCGATGGCCGTCGCCGACCAGATCGTCGTCCTCATCGACGGTGAGGTGCGGCAGGTGGGCACCCCGCGCGAGGTATACGCCGAGCCCGCGGATATGGCGGTGGCGCAACTGTTCGGCACCGTCAGCGTGCTATCCGCCTCCGCCGAAGGTGATGTGGCGCGCTGCGTACTCGGCGTGGTGCCGGTGCGCGGCACCGCGTCCGGCGACGGTGTACTGCTGATCCGGCCCGCCGACCTCACCTGCGAACCGGTGCGCGATGACCGGCCGGCCCCGGCGACGGTGCGCGGCATCGAATTCGCCGGTGATCATCTGTTGGTCACCGCGACCGTCGGCGACGACATGGTGGTGGTCGCAAAGGTGAACCCGGACAGCGGGATCGGCGTCGGCGATGGCGTGGATCTGAGGGTTCGCGACACGGTGCGATTCGTTCCGGACGCCGCCGCGGTTAATCCGTTGCGCGATGTGGGGTCCGGGCGTAGGTTCTCGGATACACGAGAAAGGAGGTGATCCGAATTGATTTCAAATCGGACAAGTGAGGTGGCCATCCGCTGAGGCGGATCCGACCACACCTTGAGGTGTTCCGGCCCTGGTTCGCCGAGGCGAATCCCAGATGGTCACCCGGCCTCCGTACCCCGACCG
>NZ_CALLZT010000175.1:0-42452 GCF_937858515.1 uncultured Gordonia sp.
TAGAGCATCTGACTACGGATCAGAAGGTTTGGGGTTCGAATCCCTACGGGCGCACTCATCACCCCCGGTTGGGCCGTCAGGTCCGGTCGGGGGTGCTTTTTTCAGGCCGGTCGTGACGTACATGAACGAGATTCCCGTCTCGTCACAGATCTGCCCGATCAGGTCAATACCGAACTCGACGTGGCCAGTCATGCGCCGCGAGAGTGCGCCCTGAGTCATTCCGATGCGTCTCGCGACCTCGCTCACGGAGATCCGCCGCTGTGCGAGCTCGCTGCGCAGTCGTCGGGCGACGGCTTCAGATCGGGTCTCGTCCCGATCTCCGTCGATCACCATCAATGTCGTCATGAGCAGGAGTTTACGCGCTGAGCGTGTGAATGCAAGATGGACGAGTAACCAATAGATCAACGCGTGATCCATGTCATGGCTTGACGACTAAGCGCTGAGCGCGTAGATATGTCGCCATGCACCAATCATTAGCTGAGCGTGTAGCTGGCAATGTACGCGCCGAGATGGCCAGGGCAGGCGTGTCTCAGGTCGAGCTTGCCCGAAGGCTGGGTCGGTCGCAGCAATACATCTCTCGTCGAGTCGTCGGTTCCGTCTCGTTTGGCGTCGACGAACTGGAGACCGTCGCGTCGGCGCTAGGTACGACGATCGACCAGCTGCTCAGCGAGCGTGCCGTGAAGGCGGGTGCGTGATGGCCCTACTGCGACATGCGAACGAACGTCTCGACGTAGCTGCGAGGCAGATGACCGAGTTCGTACTCGGGTGGAAAGGTCATGGCGATCGGTATGCCTGCGGTTACCCAGAGCTGCACATACTCGCCGCTGTCGGCCGGTATCCGGAAAAAGTGACGGCCGTCGAAGACGGCGTCAATGCAGTGCATGACTTCCATCAAGTCCTCGGCGATCTCGGCGTTCACCGAGAACTCGAGGCCGTTGTAGTTGATGACTGCGCGGTGTCCAGACATGGGGAAGTACTCGAAAAGAGGATTGTTCACCCTCGGATCGTAGGTGCCTTGCCGCCGACGCTGGCCGTGTTCCGTGGTTCGGCTGATACGGCGGTGGCGTGATGGCTGAGTTCCTGATCGGGAGCCTGATTGGATTTGCGCTTGTCGCGTTGGTGGTCGGCGCGCTCAAGTTCGTCGAGGATCGGCGCGAATGGCGGGAGGCGGAACGAGAACGACGCGCCGTGGACCGTGATTGGGGTGGTCCCAGGTGATCCAGAAGTCTGCACCGCCGCCGAACGTGCGGGCGAATCTGACGACGACCTCGTCGCGGTGCTCGATGCGCTCGAACTCGGCAACGTACTGCATTGACGGTTCGCCGCGACTGTCGGTCTCGGGCACTCGAACGTTTAGCGCGGCATCGCCTGTCACATTGCGGAGAACGTACGTGTGTGCCGGGTGTGAGTGTGTCCGGATCTCCCATTCGGGTAGTCGATCAACCTGCACTTGCTCGAGCTGTGCGAGCGTCCGCAGAGCGCCGACTTGTGATTCTGCACGGATCTGCGCGGTCTCGGCGCGCTCGCGCGAGCTCTTCGACTTGTTGGCTTCCCACCATGAGAAGGCTGCAAAACCGGTAGATAACGCCGCTGCCACCCAGGCCGCGAGACTGCCCCACTCCATTGAAAAGCTCCCCTACGTTGCACGGGCTGGCACCCGTTATGGAACCGGCGTGATTCCTGTGTCACGTCGGTGGTTGCAGCGTAGGGGTTGGGTCCGACAGTCCCCGTCCGCTGGATGCGGCGAGGAGGCCTCCGCGGGGGCTGTCGGACCGTCATCCGGGCCGGGGGCGTGATGGGCCGCGATCTGGATTGGCTGTTCTCTCATTTCGATCGTGCGAATGCCGCGTCGGCTGCGTTTGCTGCTGGGCTGGCGGCTCGGCGGGGTGTGGACATGTCAGGGGCGGACGGCACCGAGGTGCCGCGTGTCGCTGCTGCCAGCGGGGTGGTGTCGGCTGGGCCCCTGGCGTGTCCAGACCCTTCGGGGGTCGGTGGTGTCGATGTCGCGGTCGGGGCGTCATCGTCGGTGTCTTTGCCGGTGGGTGAGGACGTGTGGGTGCGGGTGTGGCGGGCGCTTGATGCGCTCGGTGCCGTGCTCGGTGAGTTGTTCGACCAAGAAGAAGGTGATCCCGCCGACCTTGGCCGTCGGCGGGATCTGCGAATCGATTGGAGATTCTGATGTTCGATAGTACGCCCTGGCTCGGTTCGGGGTTCCTGGAGTTGCTGGCGTTGTGTTTCCTCGCGGTGCTGGCGGTGGCGACGTTGGTGGTGTGGGTCGTGGACCGGGTCCATCGCCGCGCCCAGCGTGTGGCCCAGCGTGCCGTCGAGCTGGGGGCCGGTCTGGATGCTGAGGTGGACCGGCTGTTGGACGACGGTCGGGTCCTGGCTGATGACGGGTGGGTGTTGCATGATCCGGTGTCGCGGGTGGTGTCGGCGTCGTGTCCGTTGCGGGTGCTGCCGCACCGGTACGGGCACGAGTCGCTGACCGGGGGCCGGCATCGTCGCGGCGAGCAGGCCGGCGGTGTGCGATGAGTACGGCTGAGGAGCACTATCAGCAGGCCGCGGCGCTGCTGGCGAAGGTCTACACGTCCGATAGTACGGCCGATGAGGATCCGTTGACGGTGGCGACGGTCGCGCAGGTGCATGCGGTGCTGGCGGTGGCGACGGTGCTCAACGACATCCTGACGCGGATGCCGGAACCGACGAGGAACATCCGGGTCAACTCGACGCCGCCGTCGGCGTGGGATCGGGCCCGGAATCGGTGCCGGTCCTGTGGTGCGTCGATCTTGTGGTGCACCACCGATGGTGGGAAGTCGATGCCGGTGGATGCGGAGCCGGCCGCGTTCGGGAATGTGTTCGTCGAGCCGGATGCGTCGGGTCGGGGGTTGTTGGCGCGGGTGTCGTCGGCGCCGACGCTCGAAGACGATGATGGGCCGCGGTATTTGTCGCATCATGTGACGTGCCCGAAGGCTGATCTGCATCGCAAGTCGGGGGTGCAGCGATGACCCGGCGGGTGTGGGCGGCCGCCGTGGCGGTCATCTCGGTGGTGGTGGTGGTGGTGTTGTTCGCGCCGGCCGCACCGGCCGCGCCGTTGCCGTATCGGCAGGTGGCGTGCGCCCCGGGGGCCGAGAATGTGTCGCAGAACTTCGGTTCGCCCTCTGGTGGTCCCTCGCGGATCGATGGGCCGATGGGTGGTACCGGGTGGCAATGCCGAACGTACACAACACCGTTCGCCGGGTATATGCGTGTGGCTTCTCGACGGGTGGGTGTGCCACTCAAGTGTGAGATCTGGCGGGGGTCGGTGCGGATGGTGTGGGACGAGAACGTCACCGCGGTCGGCTGCTACATCATCCCGTCGCAAGGGGCCCGGTCGTGACGCGCCGCGCTGAGGTCGATGAGCGGTTGGCCGGGGACTTGGATCTCGTCTCGCACTGCCACCGCACCAACGGTGCCGAGCTGTGTGTGGTGCGCCGCGGCCTGCGCACCCAGATCACGGTCATCAACACCGATGGTGTGTGGGCACCGTGCATGCTCGACGAGGAGCAGCGGAGGCAGTTGATCGGCACGCTCGGTGGGGTGGTGGTGTCGTGAGGCGGGCGGCGTTGTCGACGTCGGTGATCGCGGCGGCGGAGATCCCGGACCCTGCGTGGGGGTGGGATGTGCCGTTCGAGGTGGCCGGTCAGGTGCTGTGGATGCTGATAGGCCGGCATTGGCCGGACCCGGCTGATCCGCGGGCGTTGCGGCGGTTCGCGCCGTCGCCGTTCGAGGCGGCTGTGCATCAGGTGATCGAGTGCGCGCCGACCGATCAGCGGCAACGGTTGGCGGTGTTGTATCCGCAGCAGGTGTATGCGTGGATGATCGTCGAGCTGCCCGGTGGAGTGGAGTTGTTGCGGGAAGTGGTGCGCCGCAAGGACCCCGCCGTGGTGCACGGATAGTCGCTGCGATGTCGCGTCCTCGTCCTCGTCGTGAGCCTGCCCGTTGTCGGTGGTGTGATCTGCCGGTGCGGTGGTGGCCGAACACCAAACGCGACACAGTGCTGTGTGTGGACTGGTCGCCGGACCCGAATGGATATGTGCGGCAGGTCAACACGATCGATCCGGTGTCGCGTCGGCCGGTGACGTACGGGCAGGTCCTCACCGATGACGAGGTCGCCGCGGCGCATGCGGACGGGACGGACACCAAGTTGTTCACGTTGCATTCGCGGACGTGTGCCGCGCAGAAGCCGCGGAATCCGAAACCCGAAGGGTTGCAGATCCTTCGGCCTGACGGAACCCCTCTCAAATCTAAGAAACTCCGAAAAGGGTTGTGAAACATATGACTTCCAAGAAGTCCACCACGGTGGTGGAGACGTTGACCGGTGAGTTCGTTCCCGCGGATGTGGAGTTCCGGCTGCTGCCGACCGATTCGCTTGTGCCGCATGCACACAATGTGCGGCGCTCGGTCGGCGATGTGGCCGAGTTGGCGGCCTCGATCAAGTCCTCAGGTGTGCATGAGCCGCTGATCGTGCAGCCCAATGGTGTGCCGGATCGGTGGGTGATCCTGGCCGGGCATCGCCGGCACGCCGCGGCGCAGATCGCGAAGGTCGAGTCGGTGCCGTGTCTGATCCGGCGGGATCTCGACGAGGTCGCCCAGCGGGTCCTGATGCTGACCGAGAACACTCAGCGGGCGGATCTGGATCCGCTCGAGGAGGCCGACGGTGTGCAGGGCCTGCTTGATCTCGGGCTCACCGATAAGGATGCGGCGGCCGAGTTGGGGTGGTCGCTGCAGAAGGTACGACGCCGGCGGAAGATCGCCGCGCTGCCGCCGCCGGTGAAGGCGCGGATCGACGCTCTCAATCCTGAGGTGCCGGTGACTCTGGCCGATGCCGAGTTCATCGCCGCCGACACCAACGAGCTCGACGTGCGGGATCTGACGAAGGCGCTCGGGACGCGGGACTGGGCAACGACGAAGTGGTTGGTGGCTGCGCGTCGGGATGCTCGGGCGAAGATCGCGAAGGTCAGGGCGTCGGCGAAGAAGCTGGGTATCGCGTCGGGGACGTGGCCGGATCTGGTGGCCGCCACCAGGCAGGCTGATGACCGGTTCGGTGGCCGGGTGCATCTGGCGGTGGAGACGAATTGGCATTGCCGTTCTGGTGCTGATGAGCAGTTGGCGACGGCCGAGGATTCGGTGGCGTTCGTGCGGGTGTCGCCGAACGCCGATCCGCGGTCGCTGCTGACGGTGGGCAGCATTAGGACTGATGCGGTGCTGATGGTGTGGGTGGCCGGTGATGAGTTCGATGATCCCGTCACCCCGGACGCTGACTCGGACTCGGACCCCGTCGACGAGGACCCGGCCGGCGATGTGGACCGGGCCGGCGATGCGGACACTGATGCTGGTCGTGTCCCGGGTGATGGTCCGCCGCAGTATCCCGGCGCCGTGGCCGAGCGTGAGCGCGCCGACCGCGACCGCCAGCGCACCGAGGCCCAGGAGACGGAGTTGGCGGCGCAGCACTCGGCTGATGAGCAGCGTCTGGCGGCGACGGCGGTCCGCCGCCGGTGGATCGCCGAGCAGATCACGACGGCGTCGTTGGAGACGGCGCAGGCGTTCGCCGAGTTCGCGTTCGGTGCGCTCGATGCCGGCGCAGTGCTGGCGCGACCGGATCTGTTGCCGTTCCTGCCGATTGAGGACTCTGGTCAGGGCAATGATTCGGGTCGGGTGCTTGATTGGGTGCTCGGGCATGCGTCGGCGTCGTCGTTGCTGTGCGTGCACGCGTTCATGATCTTGCAGGCCGCAGATCGGCACGTGAACAGAGCCGAGTCGGCGCAGTGGATGTCTGTGTCGGAGATGAAGGTGGTCGTTGGCTACGTGGATCTGTTGGAGCAGTGCGGGCATGTGCTCTCCAGCAGTGAGGTCGCCTACCGTGACGAGCTGCTCGCGGCGCTCGACGACGCCGGCGAGGATGCGTGATGTGGATGCTGACAGGTGGTGGCATTCGCTCTCGCCGCGCCGGCGTGAGCAGTTGTATCGGTGGTTCGCCAACGATGTCGGCGCCGCGTCGCGGGCACCTGGTCCTGGTCAGCGGGCGTTGCTCGGTGCCGATGTCCCCGTCGACGATGCGCCGGCGGGTGTTCGGGGCGGTCGTCGGCGTCGTCGAGCTCGTGACGCTGATCGTGGGGCTGGTGGCCATTCGGGTGGCGGCAGCGTGTAGGCGGTGGTCAGCGTGCCGGTGACGGTGGTCGACGCTCAGGTCGGGACCGCTGATCTGCGGCGTGCGTTGATCTCGGTGTTGCCGCACATCAGCCGGGATGAGCAGATTCCGGTGTTGATGCGGGCCCGGATGTGGATCGATCCCGAGCACCTGATCATCGGCGCGACGGACCGGTTCACCGCGGGGTTGGCGCGGGTGTCGGTGTGGTCGCAAACGTTCCCCGCTCACGGGGTGATCGATCTGACCGCCGATGATCTGATGTCGATCTTGCAGGTGCACAAGGCCGTGCGGGAATCGGTGACCGATTTCCCTCAGTGGCAGGTCCGGGTGTCGTTGCTGGACAAAACGCGTGCTGGTGCGGTCGGTGCTGATGGTCCGGAGTTGCAGTTGACGGTCACCGACGCGACGGGCCTGTTCGAGGGGACCGATGCTCGGCGGTCGGTGGATGTGGTGCCGTTGCCGCCGGAGCAGGGTTTTCCGGATGTGCGGATGTTGGTGGCATCGAAGTTGCGCACGCAGATCGCTTGGCCGCACACCGAGTTCGGCGCGAACATGGAGTACCTTGCGCGGTTCGGGAAGGCGCAGAAGGCGTATTCGACGCCGACGGCGTTGGCGCACGCGAAACTGTTCCGCACCTCGCCGGTAGATCGTCGGGGGTTGGTGACGATCGCGGTGGGTGATTCGTTCGTCGGCTGCCTGTCGCCGGTGGTGTTGCCTGAGGGCGATTCGTCGTTCACCGGTGATATGGCGTCGTGGTCGGCGTGTTTGCCTGATCGTGGCGAGCCCGATCAGATCCCGCTGCCCGTTGAACCGATGGAACGCAATCTGAACAATGCCGACACCGATCTGTTGTTGCGGTCGGTGTGTGCGCGGGTGGTGCGGTTGCAGTTCGCTGACCCGGCGTCGTTGGCGGCGCGGTTCGGTGTGCGGGCCAAGGACGCGGCGTGGCTGCTCGATCAGCTCGCCGGAGTCCGGATCGTGGCCCACGGCTCCGATGTCGCGTCGTGCTCGTTGGAGGCACGCAAGGTGCTGTGGCCGGCCGACCGCGTCGACGATGCTCTCGCCGAGCTCGGACCCGCACCGACACCGAAACCACCTGCCGACACCACCGGCGATGGTAAGGCCGGTAGGGCGCCGTTCGATCTGCGCACCGCGTCAGGGGCGCTACTCGCACCGGGCGAACCGGGATCGGGAGATGCCCCGGGTCCGAACTCAGACGCGGACCTGGACCCGCCGAGCCTGTTGCCGGATACGAATCAGTTGTTGCTGGATGCAGCTCAGAAGGTGATCGAAACCCAGTTCGGTGCCGCCGCTCAACTACAGCGGGTCCTGAACATTCCGCTCGCTCGGGCGTATCGGCTGCTCGACGAGTTGGAAGCGCTCGGCATCGTCGGCCCGGCCCCGGGCGGGTTGCACGCCCGTGAAGTGCTCTACCCGGTCGAGCGTCTCGGCGAGGCGTTGACCCACATCATCACCACACAGGAGGGTGACCAATGACCCAGCATGTCAGTGTCTTTCAGGACCCCGATATCGGCGACATCGCGTACGCCCTGCCCGACAAAACCGGCTACACCGTCGTTGAGTTGTCGGGTAGCCAGTTCAACTTCGTCACCGCCGCGAGTATGCCGGACCGGTTTGTGCCGGTGCGGCCGGCACCGACGCTCGAGGAGGCTCGCGAGCTCGTCGGCGCCGAGTTGCCGGAGCCGGATGCGGGTGATCCGGTGCATGTGCGGTGGGCGGGGATGCTGCTGGTCGATCTCGACGGCCGTGCCGCGTGCTATTGCGCGGGTGATTTCTTCGCGGCGGCGGAGTCGCTGGAGGAGGAGATCGAGGCCCGGGAGACGAATGCTCGTCGGCATTCTGCGCAGGTGCTGGCGGTCGCGCAGGCTATTCAGATCACCGATCATCACGATAAGAAGTGGTCTGATCTGTCGGAGTCGGTCCGTGATCTGTATCTGTTGCGTGCCGATGCCGCGGTGATGGCGTTGCAGTTGCTGGAGCTGGAGTCGTGACGGGGACCGCGCCGGCGGCGTGGGCTCGTCATGGTGCGGCGTGCTCGTTGCCGACGTACGTCATCGATCCGGACACCGGTGATCGGGTCAAAGGTGTGTTGTCGCCGTGGGTGCCGATCCGGTTGCGGTTCTCCCACATCGATGACGAGGGCCGGAAGGTGTGGGTGGTGCCGGCCGAGCGTTTCGGGCCGGGTGCGTCGATCAGGCTGGATCCGTTGCCTGATGACGTGCGGGTGACCTACGAGGTCCTGCGGCCATGATGCCTCGGTGTGTGCGGTGTCAGGCGCAGGTGAATGCGCATTTTGTGGTGTGCGCGGATTGTGAGCATGGCCGGCCTGATCCGGACCGTACGCATGCGGCGTTCCGCGCCCGGGCCGCGGCTGCTCGTGCTGCGGCCGTGGCTGCGTACTCGGGTCAGCGGGTGGATCTGGAGTTGGTGTCGGGTCGTGCCGCTGTGCAGGAGGAACCTGACCAGCCTCGTCGGCGGCGTGGAGGCCGTCGGCGGTGACTGGCACGCTGTGTTGCCTTGCCCGTGGTCCCCCGGTCGTTCTACGTGAGTGTGGTTGTGGTGCTTTGGTGTTCAGCGGAAGGCGTATCTGGTGGCTTGGGTGCGGTGGGGCGATGGCTCGGCGATGCACCCTCGTTTCCTGGAGGTGCTGGACCATCCCGAGTGTGATGACCGGCTGCTGAATGAGGTAGCCGGGTTCGTGTCCAGGTGCGCAGCCCAATCCGGGCTGCATTCAACGGATTACGTTGTCACGCTCGGAACGGCAAAGATCGTTGGCGGAATGTCACGCTGGGAGTTGCTGACCCAGGTGTGCGTATTTGCCGAGTTGATGACCGAGGTATTCGACGAGGCCGGAACTGTGATTGCGTTCAAACTCGTGGATGACGATCCCGAGTTTCTACATTTGCGACTCAAGGCGGAACTCGATTGGGAACGGCAACGGAAGGCTGATGCGAATCGTCCGAATCTGATTGTGCCGGTGCGTCTCCGAGATGGTGACGGTTGCCGGTGGTGTGGTGCCATTGTGGATTGGAATTATGATCGTAAGTCCGGGAGAGCCGGAACATATGATCATCTGATCCCGGGCGAAGCGGCCACGGTTGACACGTATCTCGTGTGCTGCAAGTCCTGCAATGGCGCTCGCCAAGCTGGGGAGTTCCCACCCGGGGTGACCCAGTTGCTTGACCCACCCGCTGACCCGCATTTCTCGCGGTTCTCGGTGAAGTGGTTGACGGAGAACAAATGGAGGATCAGCCAGGGCCTACCGGTCCCGGATGCGTCCCCCACGTATGTGATCCCGGGCAGACGCGTCGACGGCACCCAGCCGCCGCGCATCGATCGGCCCAGCGGATCAGGACCGACAGATCAGACCGGGCCGGCATCCAGCCGGACCCGGCGGAGTAAGGCGGCAGCCGTAGGCGCCCCTGCCGAACCCTCTGATCGTGGTCCTGAGTCGACGCGCGTCGCGGATGAGTCCGCACCCTCGGCACCCGCTGCGCCGGCCAACTGTCCGGAAGCGCCCGGGGCGGAGTGTGCGCGGACTGCCGTAGGCTCCCCTGCCGCACCGGCTGACGACCAGGCCGGACATGACCTGTCCCCGCCTGGTCTTTGTTCTGCGTCAACCGATCCCGTTCCCGATCTGTCCGGAATCTGTCCGGATCTGGCTGATCCGGACAGATCCGGACAGATCGATGCGGTCCAGGATCTGTCGTCTCTGGTCGGGTCGGGTCGGGTCGGGTCGGTGGTTGTTGATCGTTCGGAAGGTTCGCAGGGGGCTTCTGCTGCTCGGTCGCGTGGTGGTCGTGGTCGGAGGTCTCGTCGTCGTGGTCGAAGTGAGGAGACGTGAGAGTGTGACGGTTCTTGTTGAGGATGACGCCGATCTTGCGCGCAGGCGGTTGGCGGCGAAGTTGCGGGATGTGCGTCGGGATCTGGTGTATCTGGATGCGGCGTGGCCGTTCCTGGTGTCGATGAAGGTGACTGGGACTCAGGCGCGGTGGGCGCAGCACGATCGTCGGCGGTCGGTGTTGTCGGCCGAGCAGCTGGAGGCGATGGGGCATCGTGGTGTGCCCCGCCCGACGCCGGCGTGTGTGTCGGTGCTTGATGTGCTCGCCGAGATCCAGACGGCGGCGGTGCGGATCGCGAACGAGGTGTTGTTCGTGGTGCCGTGGCAGGCGTGCGTGTGGCGGCCTGCGTGGTCGCCTCAGTTCGATGTGCGTCCGTGGTTGCGGATGTCGGCGGCGTTGCTGCCGCAGGCGCATCTGCGCACCGTCGACGAGGATGATCCGTTGGCGCCGTGGTGTGAGCGGATCATCGGTGCGACACCGGACGCCGCGGCTCGGCTGCTCGGTGATGTGCGGTCGGGTCAGGATCTCGCGGGGATCTGCCCGTGGTGTGAGGGGTTGACGGCCCGCGGTGTGGGTGAGCCGACGTTGCGGGTCCATTACCCGGACGAGCTGGACTTCTCACGTCCTCTGGATGCGGTGAGCCTCGTCGCCGATGGCGGTCCGGGCCCGTTGATTGTGTGTCACGGCGCGAATTGCACTCCCCCGTCTCGTGATTGCGGGATGCGATGGCATGGGCATCCGGCGTGGAACACCCGTGAGTGGGAGTGGTTGGCCAAACGATTGAAGTCTCCGGAAGGACGTTGAGGGTGAACATCATTGAGTTCGTGGAGGCGCGGCTGGATGAGGCGGCGAGGTCTGCGGTGGCGGGTGAGCCGTTGGGGTATGACCAGGTGTGCCGGATCGTCGACGTGCTGCGTGCGATGGCGATGCAGGTGGCCGCGTACCTCGACGGGTCCCCGACTGATCAGCCGGTCGCGGCGGGGTTGTTGCCGATGGCGATGATCTGGTCCGAGCATCCCGATTGCACGCCGGCGCTGTGGTTCCCGAAGATGATCGCGAACGGCGGTGCGCCCGGTGTTGTGTAGTCGAATCGAAACGAGATCAATCCGGATCAGATCAGATCGGATGAGATCAGATGAGATTGGATCGAATCAGAACGAGATCAGTTCGGATCGGATTCTTGGGGCCGCGGTCGTGACCTGGCTGTCGCGGGTTATGCACAGGTATCCTGAGCGCGTTGGCTGCTGCGTGCCCGGAGTCTGGCACGTGCTGCTCGTCCTCGCTGGTCGCCGCCGAACGAATCCATCCCTTCCCTGCTTGGTGGTCCGGCTCGGTGTCGGCGGTGGTCGGCATGGATGAGCAGCGAATGGCCGCGTTGCGGTCGGCGATCGAAGCGGTCTGTCGTGAGGATTTGAACCTCGGAGCGAATGACATCATTACTGATTTCATCGTCGTGGCTGGTGTCGTTGACCTGGTGGACAACACCAGTGGTGTGTTCCTGGTGCAGCCGGACACCCCGACGTACACCACTCGTGGGCTGCTGGCGTGTGCGGTCGACATCTGCGCCGCGGGCCCGTACGACCGAGTGGACGGGGACGACTGATGCGCGCGCGGCTGCGTGTGTGCGCAGAGCCGGGATGCGGCCGGGTGCAGGCCGGCGCTCGGTGTCCCGACCATCAGGCGCAACGCAATCGGTGGTTGTCGTCGACGACGCCGACGAAACGATCTCAGGATCGGGATCGTCACCGGCGTGCGGCGGTGGTGGCCAGGCATCGCCGGCGGTTCGGTGACTGGTGTCCGGGGTTCGAGGTGCCGGCGCATGCCTCGTCGGACCTGACCGCTGATCACGTGCACGAGTTGCAGGCCGGCGGTCGGTGGGATGGCCGGTTGCAGGTGCTGTGCCGGGCGTGCAACTCGCGCAAGGGCACGCGGACGACGGCCGCGATGCGCCGCGAGGTCGAACGTTCGTGCGAAGGGGTGGGGGGTGGCCCCGCCGCGGCGCGAAGAGGCCTGGCTCGGGGGAGGGCTCTCGATGGTGCGGAGGGTTCAAGACGTCCGGTGAGAGGCCGGCCGAAGGCTGATGACGAGAGGTCAGGCTGATGGATGTTCGGTTGCTGGGGCTGCGGAACGGGACGAGGTTCCGGTTCCCCGAGTCGGTCTTCCCCGAAGCCACGCTGACTCTGGAGGTGCAGGCTACCGGCGTGCGAGTGGTGATGGAAACCGAAGGCGGAGCGATGATTTCGATATCACCGGCGATGCTCGTCATGTACGAGGGTCGGTTGCAGGTGGTGCGGTGATGGCGAAGTGGGTGCGGTGCCGGCTGCTGCTGACCGCTGGCTCGTCGACTGAGGTGGACGTCGAGTACGTTGCCCGCGACGGCGACGGTGCGGGACTCAAGCCGGGTATCTGGGATGGGATGTTGCACATCCGAGAGGAGACGCGGGTGGCCGGCCGGTATGCCGGCGGCTGGGTGCCGGTTGCTGCGGTCCTCGTTCTGCGTGAGGTTGTCTGATGGCCGGCCACGGTGGTGCGCGGTCGCGGTCGGGGCCGCACCCGAGTATGTACTCGGCGCGGTCGGATGCCCGGGATCTGCGTGCGTTGCGGCTGCCGGTCGGCGGGTACGCCGGCGACTTCCCGCCGTTGTCGGAGCTGCTGCCTGATGCGGTCGAGCGTGAGGGTGTGGTGTGGGCCGGGGTGTGGCGGACTCCGCAAGCAGCGCAGTGGATTCGGGAGTCGTGGCGCTGGCGGTCGATCGCGATGTATGTGCGGTGGATGGTGCGGGCCGAGGACCCCGAGGCGACGGCGGCGACGATCACCGCGGCGCAGCGTCTGGCCGATCAGATCGGGATGACGCCGGCCGGGCTCAAGGAGAACGGCTGGCTGATCGTCGCCGATGATGCCGCGGTGCATGAGGTGACGCAGGAGCGGCAGCGTGCGGTGGGCCGGCGTGCGGCGCGCACGAACGGCGGCGGGAAGCGGATGCGGGCGCTGCCCGATGGATGAATCGTGGATTGTTGATTTCCCGACGCTCGCCGACGTCCAGGACCCATGGGTGCGGGCGCATTGTTGTGTCCCGGACGGGTTCGATCAGGGCGAGCCGTTCGTGATGGCGGACTGGCAGTTCTGGTGCACCGCAAACCATTACCGGGTGCGGTCCTCGGCGCGCTGGCAGCCACGTAAGCCGATGCGCGCGCAGGCCTTCACCTATCGTCGGTCGTTGATCGTGGGTCCGCAGAAGTCGGGCAAGGGGCCGTGGTCGGCGACGGTCGTGGCGACCGAGGCGGTCGGGCCGGCGTTGTTCGCGGGGTGGGCCGAACCTGGTGATGGGTATGCGTGCTCGGACTGGGGGTGTGGGTGTGGGTTCGAGTACGAGTACGAGCCGGGTGACCCGATGGGGATGCCGAATCCGACGCCGCTGATCCAGTTGACCGCCACCAGCGAGGACCAGGTCGACAACGTGTACCGGCCGCTGCGGTCGATGATCAAGATGGGACCGCTGGCCGATCTGATGCTGATCCGTGAGGGGTTCATCCGGTTGCCGGGTGAGGACAACCGGATCGACATCGTGACGGCGTCGGCCTCGTCGCGGCTGGGTAACCCGGTCTCGTTCGTGATCCATGACGAGGACGGGCTGTACACGAAGGAGAACAAGCTGCTCGGTGTCGCGCAGACGCAGCGCCGCGGCGCGGCCGGCATGGACGGGCGGACGATGGCGACAACGAATGCGTGGGACCCGTCGTCAAACTCAGATGCCCAGCGCACGTGGGAATCTCGTGCGAAAGACGTGTTCAAGTTTTTCCGGCAGCCACCGAAGGAATTGTCGTGGGGCAATCGCCGGGACCGGCGCAAGATCTTGCAGCACGTGTACGCCGACTGTCCGTGGGTGACGATCGCGTCGATCGAGGCCGAGGTCAACGACTTGATGGAGACCGACCCGGCGCAGGCCGAACGGTTCTTCGGCAACCGTCTGGTGACCGGTGTCGGGGCGTGGCTGGAGGAAGGGCTGTGGGAGTCGGCGTATGCCCGCACCGGCTGAGATGGTGTGGCTGCCCAATCCGCCTCGCGGCACGCAGATCACGGCGGGGTTTGACGGGTCCGAGTACGAGGACTGGACCGCGCTCAAGTGTGTGACGCGCGGCGGCCGGTTGTTCACGCCGCGGTACGGGCCTGATCGTCGGCCGACGATCTGGGATCCGGCCGAGTGGGGTGGCCAGATCCCGCGGGCCGAGGTCGACGCCGCGGTCGACGAGGTGTTCACCCGGTGGCGGGTGGCGCGCATGTACGCCGATCCGCAGGGCTGGTATTCCGAGATCGGGGCGTGGTCGCGCAAGTATGGCGAGGAGCGGGTCGTGGAGTGGCCGACGAACCGGGACAAGCCGATGTACGAGGCGCTGGTGCGGATGGAGACCGATCTGCGGACGGGCCGGTTGACGCACGACGGGTGTCCGATCACGACTGTGCACATGGGCAATGCGCGCAAGGTGGCGCGGAACTCGCAGCGGTACACGCTCGGCAAGCCGGCCGGGGAGCATCACCGCAAGATCGACACGGCGATCGCGTCGGTGCTGGCGTGGGAGGCCGCCGGTGATGCGTCGAGTGTCGACGGCGGCTGGGATACCGGGCCGAAGGACCGGATCTCGGATGTGATGTACGGATTCAACTAGGACAAGGACAAAGTGGCGATGGTCGATAGCGTGCAGGATCGGTTGCGGATCGGTGTGGCTGAGATCGAGTCGCGCGCTGCGCTGTTCGATCATCGGCAGGGCTACTTCGACGGGGATCAGCGGTTGCCGTACGCGCCGCCGGGGGTGTCGGTCGAATATCTGGAGCTGCGGCGGCAGGCGCTGGCGAACTGGATTCGGCCGGCGCTCAATGCTCCGGTGCAGCGGATGGATGCCGAGTCGCTCAGTTTCGCCGACACCGGCAAGACCGATCCGGATGTGTGGCAACACGTCTGGGTGACCAACGACCTGGAGACCCGTCAGCGGATCGTGTACGAGTCGATGATGACGCACGGACGGGGCGTGTTGTCGGTGTCGAAGGCCGGCGCTGGTGCGAAGGTGTCGGTGGAGTCGGCGCGCCGGGTGTATCTGCATCCCTCGCCGGAGGACCCGTTCACGCCGGCGTTCGCGGTGAAGATGTGGACCGAGACCGCCCGGCCTGCCTCGGCGCTGTGGGTGCCATCGGCCGTGGATGTGACCGGTGCGAAGACGATCGCGGTGCTGTACACCGACACCACGTGTCATCGGTTCGAGCGGGCCGGGCATGCCGGGCCCGGTGCGTGGGAGTTGGTGCGTGAAACCGACCATGGTCTCGGCGATATTCCGTTCGTGCAGTTCGGTCACCAGGTCGACGCCGACAACGTCCCTCGCTCGCCGGTCGACGACCTGGAGGCGTTGCAGGATGCGATCAACACGATCCGCTTCAACACGTTGCTGGCGATGCAGTTCTCTGCGTACCGGCAGCGGGTGGTGGTCGGGTATGACCCGGTGATGCGGGACGCGGCGGGTGAGGTCGTGTACGTGCGGGATGAGGGCGGTGAGGTGGTGATCGGTCCGGATGGGCAGCCGGTGCCGCAGTTGCGGCAGGCCGGGCGTGCCTCGGTGGATCGGATGCTGGTGTTCCCCGGCGCGGACACGAAGGTGTTCGACCTCGCGGAGTCGAATCTGGACCGGTACATCTCGGTGTACAAGGCGTTCCTGACTGATCTGTTCAGCAAGGCTCAGGTACCGCCGCAGTACGCGCTGGATCGGATGGCGAACTTGTCCGGGGATGCGCTCTCGGGTGCCGAGTCGACGCTGACCTCGCTGGTGGCCGAGCTCAAGCGTGAGGTGGTCTCGGGGATGCGGAAGGTGCTGCGTCTGACCGACGTCGCGCGCGGCCAGGAGCCGAGGAACCGGACGATCGATTGGGCTGACACCGAGCCGCGGTCGTTCGCGCAGACCGTCGACGGCGTCGTGAAGCTCGTGTCGGCCGGGTTCCCACGTAAGGCTGCGTTCGACATGCTGCCCGGTGCGACGCCGGCCAAGCTCGAAAACTGGATGCAGATGCAGCAGGACGAGGCTGCGGACGCGTTCGGTGCGCGGATGCTCGAGCAGTTCACCACCGACCTTTCCGGTGACGATGTATCGGGCGGGATCGGCCGCGCCGGTAGATGATTCCGGAGCAGGCACGCCAGTTCTACACCGAACAGCGTGCCTTGCAGGCTCGTGCGTTGCGGGTGCTGGCGGCGATCTGGGGCGATCGGGCCCCGGACGATTTCGATGCGTGGTTCGCGGCGAACGTCGACGACATGGTCGCCACGCTCACCGCGGCGCAGACTGAGGCAGCCGGTCAGGGCCTGGACTACGTCGGGGCGGTGCTCGACGAGCAGGGTGGCGACATCTCCCCCGACGTCGACGTCGACCCGTCGCCGTTGGTCGGGGTGGCCGGTGATGGCCGGGCATTGGATTCGTTGTTGTACGGGTCGGTGATCTCGGCGCGGCGGGCGATCGCGCGGGCGCCGGAAGTGAACCTGGCGTCGATCCGCGACGGCTGGGTGAATGCGGGTTTGGCGGCGTTGACGACGCGAGCTCAGACCGTGATCGCCGATACCTCGCGGGTTGCGACGGGGTTGGGGATCATCTCGCGGCCTGGTGTCGGGTATACGCGGATGCTGGTCGGGTCGTCGTGCTCGCGGTGCGCGATCCTCGCCGGCCGCGTGTACGGGTCCAGGGACGCCTTCGACAGGCATCCGAGGTGCGACTGCAGGCATATCGCCGCTCGGGCGTCGGATCTGGAGGACCGCACGGTCGATGCCCGATCGTATTTCGAGTCGCTGAGCCAGTCCGAGCAGGACCGGGAGTTCACGGCCGCCGGCGCGCAGGCGATCCGGGACGGCGCGGACCCGGCGCAGGTGGTGAACGCCCGGCGCGGTGCGGGCCTGAGTTTCGCCTCCGGCCGGTTGACGAACGACGAGCTGGCGGCGATCCGGCGTGGTCGGCCGCGCGCGCAGGTGTTGCCGACGACGACGGAGGCCACCACCAAGAGGGGGTGGGCGGGCAAACGCATGCGGATGGAGGGAACACCGATGCCTCGGCTGATGCCGGAGGCGATCTATCAGGCAGCTCGCACTCGTGAGGATGCGGTCGAGCTGCTCGGCAAGTACGGCTACACGGCACTTCCTCCCGAGCTGAAACGGAAGACACCACGCCGGAGAGGTGATGGTTCCGGCGATGATTATGTGGATCTTGACGCGGCGGCCGAAAAAGGTGGCAGGCGGCGCCGGTCGAAAGCGTCCGGCACGGGACCACCACGCAAGCCACCTGCTGGTCGCGCTACGACAGGCGGCGGCGACTTCGAGCGGGACCGCGCCGCGTACCGTTCGACGCCGATCGACAAGCGTGATCTTGACCCGCGGTTCGCCGACGACTTGGGCACGGTTCTCGACGAGTACAAAGCGGGCCACGAACGGTACGGGGTGGCATCTCGGCGCCTGGCGCGTGACTTGTCAGGGCGTGTGAGGTCAAGAGGCCGACGCGGCGACGGCGAGTTCATCGTCGACTTCCACGAGGTCGAGCCGGGTGCTGACCAGATTGTGATGCGGGGGACGATCTCGCGGGTCGTGGATGGCCGCCGAGAGAAGGCCGGACCGATCGAGAGGATCTTCAGTCGGGATGACGACGGGCGCCTGGTCGTGGACAACGCCGGCATGTACCTCAACGAGGAGTCAGACGACCACGAGGGCCGCGGGTTTGCCACCGCTTTCGCCCCTCGGCTGGAGCGGTACTACCAGCGGTCGGGCGTAGATCGGATTGAAGTGTTCGCGGCGGCTGAGAACGGCGGGTACACGTGGGCTCGCCAGGATTTCAGGTGGGACAAGAACAAACTGGATAAATCGATCGACAACATCGTTGGCCGCCTGCACTATGTGCGATTCCAAGCGACCACACGTGAGGACCGTGAGGCGATTGACGCGATGCTGGAACGTCTGACAGACGGGGGAGCTGTCCGCCCGATCGACGAGCTGCCAACGCCACGTGAGATCGCCGGGTTACGCACTCAGGGAACACCGGACCTTGGTGCACAGGTTATGCTCGGATCCAATTGGTATGGCGTCAAGAAGCTGTCGGGAGGTGCGTCGCGGTGAGCGAACTGGATCCACGTATGGAGGACCTGATGCGCCGACAGGAACTGGAGGCGCAAGAGTTGTCTCGGCAGTTCTACTCGGAGTACCCGCACCTGGATCCCGTTCAATTGCAGGAGTATGAGCACGGCGGCGATATGCCGTTGCCGACCTACGATGAACTGCAATTGGAAGACGACTTCTTCGCCGCGGCACGTGAGCGGTGGTCGCGCGAAAAGGGCGAGCTACGGGCCAAGATCAAAGGCTGAGAGGGCCGCTTCGTCCGCTTGAGGGCGGATGACACAGGTATAAATCGCGCTGCCGGCATGAAAACTGGCATATTTCAACACCCTATTTCGCGGTGCGGGTGCGGGAGTGGCCGGGTTGGTAGGTGGCGTGCCAAGTGTCGATGGTGGCCGGTTTCCAGCCGTAGGTGAGGCCGCGGCCGCCGGTGCCGTCGTGTTCGCCGATTTGGGCGTCGGGTAGGGGGAATCCGTTGTCTTGTCCTGCGATTCGGCGGGCGACCATGGATTTGATGCTGCCGTAGGGGATGTTGTGTCGTTCGGCGATCTGGCGGACGGAGAGGTATTTGTGCACGTCGTAGAGGGTAGCATCCCACGGGTTGCGTAAGAATCCGTAGGGATGCTACATTGGTGTCACAACCAAGGCACCACCTACGAAAGGCCAAGACAATGAGGAACTTCCGCGAGATCGCCACCGGCAGCCGGGTCATCAACATCCGGATCAAGGAACAGACCCGGGAGTTGGTGAAGGGGACGCTGGTCGCCGACGCCGGCGAATGCGCGATCGTCGAGTGGGACGGTGACCTGAACCCGGTGACCGAGCCGTGGGCGGATATCGCCTGACCGGCGGGGCCGGGGGCTCCGGTCCCCGGCCTGGCGTGTGCCGGTGTTTGCGAGTCGGGTTATCCACAGGCATACTGAGCTCGTTGGTTTCCCCATGCCCGGGTTCGGGTGTGGGGTTTCTGCGTTTGAGGGCCTCGCGGGATGCGGGGTCCTTTTGTGTTTCTTAAGCCGTGGGATGCGGTGTCCGAGATGGAGGAAACTTTAGATGTCACGTAAGACCCTGGCACTCAACGCTGTTCGGGCGTGTGTGCCGGACGAGCTCGACGAGTTCGCGACGCACCGGTCGTCGAAGAGCGCGTACTGGAAGTTCCCGCGGCGTGATGCCGCAGGACACGGTGGTGGTGGCGGTATCACCGGTGGTGCCGGTGGTGCCGGCGGCGCAACACCCCCACCGGCCGACGGTGCTGGCGGCGCAACACCCCCACCGGCCGACGGTGCCGGCGGCGATGACTTCAAGTCCGAGCAGTCCGAGCAGGCTGTACTGACGGATCTGGCGGCCGCTCGGCGCGAGCGAGACGAGGCGCTGGCCAAGCTGGCGGCGATCGATGATGCGAGCAAGACCGAGGAGCAGCGGCAGGCTGAGGCGGCCAAGCAGCAGGCTGCCGATCTCGCGGCGGCGCAGCTCAAGAACGCCCAGTACGATGCGGCGGACGCGGCGGGGCTGCCGATCGCGTATGCCAAGCGGATCGTCGGTGCGACCGCTGAGGAGATGGCGGCGGACGCGAAGGCACTCAAGGCTGATCTGGACAAGCAGGTGTCGTCCGGTCAACGCACCGATGGTGCGGGCGCCTCTGATGCCGGCGGTTCGGCGGAGGTATCGCCGGGTATGGGACGTCTCGAAGCGACGTACTCGACGAGCAACAGCAACAAGTAGTTTCCCGGTGGCCATAGCCCTCGGGGCAACCAGAGAAAGGACAGAGCGCTATGGCACTCACACTGGCCCAGTCGGCAGTGATATCTACCAATCAGCTGTCGAAGGCTGTGCAGGAGATCTTCGTTCAGCAGAATCCGATTCTGGACCGGATTCCGCTGATGACGATCCAGGGCAACGCGTTCGCCTACAACGAGGAACTGACGCTGCCCGGGGTGGCCTTCCGCGGGGTGAACGAGGGTTACACCGAATCGACGGGCACCTTCAACCAGAAGACTGAGGGGCTGGTCATCCTCGGTGGTGACGCCGACGTCGACCGGTTCATTCAGCAAACCCGCTCAAACCTGGCCAACCAGCGCGCCGAGCAGACCAAGCTGAAGGTGAAGGCGCTCTCGTTCAAGTTCTCCGACCACTTCTTCAACGGTGACGTGGCGACCGAGACGAAGGGGTTCGACGGGCTCAAGAAGCGTCTGACCGGCGCGCAGGTGCTCGACGCGGCGGCTAACGGTCTGCCGATCGTCGGTAACGGGTCGTCTGATCCGCACGTGTTCTTCGACAAGCTCGACGAGCTGCTCGCGTCGGTGCCGGGCCTGGACGGGTCCAACGGCGCGCTGTACGCGAACGCTGCGGTGATCGCGAAGATCAAGTCGGCGGGTCGTCGGATCGGTGGCACCGAGATGGTGCGTGAGGATCTGACCGGTAAGCGGGTGGTGCAGTACAACGGCATCCCGGTTCTGGACCCGGGTTCGACGGCGGCTGGTGCTGCGGTGCTGCCGCAAACCGAGACCGTCGGGTCCTCGTCGGTGACCTCGTCGATCTACGCGGTGCGTTTCGGCAGCTCCGAGGGCGATCACGCCGTCACCGGCCTGACCAACGGCGGTGTGCAGGTGTACGACCTCGGCGAGTTGCAGGAGAAGCCGGCACTGCGTACCCGGATCGAGTTCTACGTCGGTCTAGGTGTGTTCGGTGGCCGTGGTGCGGCTCGTCTGCGTGGGGTGCTGGCGGCATGAGTGAGGACCCCGGGTTGGACGAGTCGGCTGACATCGATGACGCCGTCGATGAGCAGCCGGCCGAGGAAGTGAGCGTGTCTGCGGCGGGGAAGCCGAAGGCACGGCGCCGGCCGAAGGTCTCGGCGAAGTCTGCCGATCGGGTGGAGACGTTCCTGCGTCGTAGTGCCGACGACGGCCTGCTGGTGGAGGTCACGCGCAATCTCGACACCGGCGAGCAGACGGTGACCGTCGTCGAATGACCGGTCCCGTGCACACGCTGGTCTCGGCGTCGGATGTGTGTACGGTCCTGGCGCGTGAGGTGCCTGATGCCGGGTCGGTGTTGCGGGCCCAGCTCGACGAGTTGTGTGTGCAGGCTGCGGCCGAGATCCGGCATCGGGTGCCGGCGGTGGATGCACGGTTGACCGCGGGGTCGTTGTCGGCGGTGCGGGTGCGTGGCATCGCGTGCGACATGGTGATTGCGGCGCTGGAGAATGTGGAGCTCGGGTTCCGGTCGACGGGTGAGTCGTATCCGGAGCTGGGGACCACGCAGGTGGCGGCGGCGAATCGGATGCTGGTGGAGATGACTGATTCTCAGCGTGCGGCGTTGATGCCGCCGGACCCGCTCGCCGGTGCTGATGGTCGGGGCGGCATGTTCTTCGTGCCGCTGAGCTGACATGCGGTTCATTCAGCGGTGGCAGGTGCGGGCACCTCGTCCGACGGTCGTGGATCTGTCGACGGGGAACCGGATTCCGGGGCCGGCGCCTGCTGCGGTGCCGGTGTGGGGCGTTCTGCAGGAGCGGTTCCCGGAGAACATGCAGACCGAGCTGGGTGCTGGTGTGCGGTCGCATCCGTTGCGGGGTGTGGTCGTTGATCAGCCGTTGCTGTGTTTGGAGCCGGCCGCGGCCGCGTTGGGGATCACCACCGCCCATCAGGTGATCGGGCCGGACGGCGCGGTGTGGTCGGTGGTGCGGATTCCGGTGCACCGGCATCGGCACCGGTTCTGGTCGCCGCCGGTCAGGTATGTGGCGCTTTATGTTCGGCGCTCAACGGACATCATCGAACAATAGGAAGAAGGTCAATCGTGGCTGTGCAGTCTGAGCTCGTGGAATGGGCCGACGCCGACGGCAGAAAGCATGTCGGCTCGCGCAACGGGTCTGCGTACAAGAAGCATGTGGCGGCCGCGCAGCACGCCGCGCCGACACCCGACGCTGCCGAGGTCGACGCCGACAAGGTGGACGAGGATAAGCCCGCCGATGATGGGCCTGCGGCGCAGGACAATCCGGTCGCCGAGGACAAGCCTGCTGCGGTGAAGGCGCGGCCTGCCTCGTCCAAGGCTGCGGCCGGCAAGTAGGGGCCTGGTCCGGTGGGGTTGTCGCTGTCGGCTCGGGCCAGCGCTGACTATCAGTCGGCGCGGCGTGAGGCGTACGAGTCCTCTACTGAGCAGCGTGCTCAGATCGCCCATCAGATCGGTGACGAGGCGCGTGCTGAGGCGCCGGTCCTGACCGGTGCCTATCGCGATGGTGTGAGTGTGGAGGTCGACGGGTCGGACGTGATGATCGTCGACAACGATCCGGATGCCTTCTACAAGGAGTACGGCACCTCCAAGTCGCCGGCGCATGCGACGTTGACGAATGCGGCCTCACGCCATGGCGCCTATACCGGGTTCTCGCCGCGCTGATGTTGCCGTTCGCGCCGGGTGCTGCTCGTGAGATCCTGCGCGCTGACCCTGATTTCGTGGCGCTGGTGGGTGCTGATCCGTCGGTGATCACCACCCGCGAGTTGCCTGATCCGTTGGTGCGGCCGTGCGTGACGATCGCGGCTGCGATCAACCGGCGGCTCAATGAGCAGGTGTCGTCGGTGCGGTTGATGCTCAATGCGTGGGTGCCCAAAGCTGAACTGCTGGTGGACAATCTGGGTCTGGTGATTGATCCGGAGGAGCTGGCGTGGAATATCGCGGCTACGGCCGGGCAGATTCTGGATATGCGCCGGATGATGGGCCGCGGCCCGTCGTTCGAGTTTCGTGGCGCGCGGTGGCGTGGTGTGTGGGATGAGGGTCCCACCACGCTCGTCGATGTTGAGCGGGGCCCCGATAATCCGATTTATCGTGCGGTGATCCAGGTTCAGATGAACATCGGGAAACAGTAGCGCCGCAGTAGTTTTCACCGCCCGACCGGGGTGGTGACTGATGGGCCCGGGGTGAGGGCGGCTCCCGCTCCGGGCCCGGCCCAACCGAGAAGTTTGTTCTTGCCCACATGGTGTGGGCGACCAAGATGGGAGAGGTTCTTGTGAGCACCACACCTGACAATTCGAAGGCGTATGTGTGGCAGGACGGTGATGCGTTCCGCGCACCGGCCGGCACCGCGCTGCCGGCCGGTGCGTTCGGAGCGCTGCCGCTGATCTCGGGTACCGCACCGAATGAGGTGAACTGGGATCCGTTCGGCGGTATCCAGGCCGGATTCGAACGCACTCCGGATCAGGAGACGACCAAGCACCGGATCTTCAACTACCGGCAGGCGGCGTACGCGGTGAGCCGGGGTCCGCTGGAGCAGACCACCAAGTTCCGGGCGGTCGACTACTCGAAGGCGTCGGTGCTGACGGTGCTCTCCGGTGGGTCGATCACCGAGACCGCTCCGGGGTCGGGGATCTTCGAGTGGCTCTTCGGTGACGGCGACGAGTTCGCGTTCTTGTGTCTGCTGGCCGAGCCGTCGAATGCTTCGGCGTTCCGGATGGGGTTCTACACGCCGAAGGCGACGCTGGCCACGCCGCCGCCGCAGAAGATCGACGGCACGAGTCTGGACGGCTGGGATCTGGAGATCGTGTCCCTGGCGCCGCTGGTGCCGATCACGAACATCAATCCGCTGGCCATCACCCCGACCGCCTGGGCGGTCACGATCACCGGCACCCCGACCGGCGGTGACTTCACGCTGACCGTGAACGGTCAGATGACTGCGGTGATCGCGCACAACGCGGCGGCCGCGGCGGTCAAGGCCGCGCTGGAGGCGCTTTCGACGGTGACCACGGCGACGGTGACCGGTTCGGCCGGTGGCCCGTACGCGGTCACCCTGGCCAATGGTGGGACGCTGTCGGGCAGTGGTGCCGGTCTGACCGGTGGTAGCTCGCCGGCGGTGTCGGTGGTCGCGGCCTGATGCCCAAGACCAGCAGTAAGGCAGCCGCCGCCGAATCCGTGACGGGTTCGGCGGCGGCTTCTGCCGTGGAACGGGTCGATCTGCTCGACGCGCTGGAGGTCGGTGAGCCGGGGTTGGCGCCGTTGCCGGCGGTGTTCGCCGGTGTCGAGTTCGCGATCAACCGGTATTATCCGGCGGCGGTGATCTGGGAGTGGTCGGACCTGCAGCGTGAGGACACCTCGTCGTGGACGGACGAGCAGATCCGGACAGGGAATCGGAAGATTCTGCGGATCATCATCGCCGCCGATGATCACGACATGATCGATCCGTTGCTCGATGAGATCGGTAAGCGGTCGATCCCGGAGGCCCGCCGTATCTTCGCGTACCTGAACAATCGGGCCGGGTTGACGGACAAGTGGGGAAACGTGTTGGCGCTCTGACCTGCCTGGACGCTGTCCGGGATGGTTGGGGCGCGCTGATTGGCCGGTTCCGTCGGCAGTACGGCGCAGATCTGCGGGAATTGCTGGTCTCGTTGCCGTGGCAGGATCTGGCGATCCTGGTCGACGAGCTCGACTCGGCGTGGTCGGACACCGACGAGAACACCGCACGCCTGGTGGACCTGATCAATTACCAGGTCGAGTGCGAGCACGTGCGGTCGACGACGTCACCGGCCGAAGCCAGACGCGCGCAGCGTGAGTTGGCCGGGCGGGCGGCGCCGCCGGTGCCGATCATCCGGCCGGTGGCGCGCCGGCCCGCGGCGGTGCACGCCCGGTTGATGGTGCAGTACGAGGAGCTGATGGCGCGCCATGAGGGTGCGGTCGAGACACCGGCGGGTCAGATGGACCCGCGGGCGTTGCTGTCGCTGCTCCATCTTGACCGGTCTGATCTGGTCGTCGTCTAACGAATCCGAGGAGGTGAATCTGATATGGCCGGTGGCCGGATCGAGATCGATGTCGCGATCAACGATGAGGGTGTGGCCGAGGGCATCGACAATGCGTTGTCTGCGGCCACCGATGCGGTCAAGACCGCGGCCGGGGTGATGGGGTTGGCGTTCCTCGGTGGTGGTGTCTCCGATGCGATCTCGCACATCGTCGGGGTGGGTACCGACCTGGATACGGTGCTGAATCAGATCAAGGGCACCTCGGGGGCGACCGCGCAGGAGATGGCGGCCATCTCCGATAAGGCCAAGCAGCTCGGTAACGATATGACGTTGCCGGCGACGTCGACGAGCAAAGCCGCCTCGGCGATGCTGGAGCTGTCCAAGGGTGGGTTGTCGCTCAAGGATTCGATGGATGCGGCGAAGGGGTCGCTGGCGCTGGCGGCGGCGGCGCAGATCGACGCTGGGCGGGCTGCGGAGATCCAGGCCGATTCGATCAACACCTTCAACCTCAAGGCCACCGACGCCGGGCATGTCGCCGATGTCCTGGCGAACGCGGCCAACAAGTCCAGTGCCGAGATCGAGGACATCGCACAGGGTCTCGCGCAAGCGGGGGCGGTGGCGTCCGGGTTCAACATGACGATCGACGAGACCGCCGGCGCGTTGGCGGTGCTGGCGTCGAACGGGATCAAGGGCTCGGACGCGGGCACGCTGCTCAAGTCTGCGCTGCTCGCTCTGCAGGACACCGGTGAGCCGGCGTCGGCGGCGATGGAGGAACTCGGGATCTCCGTCTATAACGCGAAGGGCAAGTTCGCTGGGTTCGGTCCGATCATGGCCCAGCTCAAGAAGGCCTCCGGGGAGCTGACCGAGGAGCAGTACAACCAGGCCACCTCCACCCTGTTCGGCTCTGATGCGATGCGCCTGTCGATGATCGCCGCCAACTCCAGCGCGGGCGCGTTCAAGGACATGACGAAGGCGGTCGGCGAAGCGGGGTCGGCG
Source organism: uncultured Gordonia sp. (assembly GCF_937858515.1). Taxonomy (NCBI): domain Bacteria; kingdom Bacillati; phylum Actinomycetota; class Actinomycetes; order Mycobacteriales; family Gordoniaceae; genus Gordonia; species uncultured Gordonia sp. Next base: position 25,882 of record NZ_CALLZT010000175.1, read on the forward strand.
CAGCGGCTGGCGGCTGCCTTCAATGAGGGTCTGCCGGGGGCGATGGAGCGTATCCAGAACTCGGTGGAGTCCGCGGAGCTGGCGATCTATGACCTGCTGCGTGGGCCGATGACCGAGATCGCCTCGTTCGGTGCGGACAAGATCGGTGCGTTCTCCGAGTGGCTGTCCTCCGATGACATCACCGCCGCCGGGAACGCGTTGCGGCCGCTGGCCGATCAAGTAGGCAAGATCGGTCGATCCGTCGCTGAGACCGGTAAGGATCTGGTGGCCGCAGGCGGGGCGGTGTCCACCTTCGGTGAAGGCGCGAAGGTCGGGGCGGGTGTGGCGATCGCCGGCCTGCAGCCCGTGCTCGGCGTCGTCGGCGGGGTCGTGAGTGCGTTCAACGCGCTGCCAGGCCCGATCCAGACCGCTGCCCTGGCAATGGGTGCCCTCGCGATCGCCCGCAACAAAATGAGTGCCTCACTGTCGCGGGTGACCAACATCAACGAGGCATCCCGGTGGCAGCGTGCCACGTTGGCGCTGCGGGACTTCAACGGGAGCATGCGGACTCAGGCGGCGCTGGCGCGGTCTGCCGGTCAGACCCTGTCACCGCTGCAGCGAGTCATGGCGGGATACCGGACATCGACGTTGGGCAGTGTGTCGGCGATGCGTGGGTTCACGACGCAGGTCGGTGATATCCGGCGTGGCGCGGAGGCTGCGGGTACCCCGATCTCCCGGTTGTCGGGGACGTTCCGGGCGATGGGTGAGCGGTCGGGGTCCCTCGCCGCGATCGGGCGGTCGTTCACGAATGCTCAGACGTCGATGTCGCGGTTCGGGTCGGTGGTGTCGTCGACGGCGGGCACGGTGTCGGCCGGGATGACCACGATGCGGGTCGGGGCGTCCGGTCTGATGGGTGCCCTCGGCGGTCCGTGGGGGGTGGCGATCGCCGGTGCGGTGGCCGGGTTGTCGCTGTTTGCCCAGCATCAGCAGAAGGCCAAGGCGGCTGAGGCCGAGCATAAGCAGATGGTGGACTCGCTGACCCAGTCGATCAATCTGCAGACCGGTGCGCTCAACAATGCCGGTAAGGCGCAGATGGCCAAGACGTTGCAGGACAAGGGAATCCTGACCGACGGGTACGAGCTGGGGTTCGACAAGAAGACGTTGGTGAATGCGGCTTCGGGTGACAAGAGGGCGATTGAGCGGTTCAACGCGGGCAAGGATCGTGCGCTTGCCGATCAGCTGAAGGGCAACCAGTGGGCCACGGGTGTGGCCGAGAAGACGGGCATGTCCGATGTGGAGATCGCACAGGGCCTGTATGGGGCGAAGGCGCAGCAGGACAAACTCAAGGCCACCAAGTACACCTACACCGACGGTCAAGGCCGCGAGCAGGAACGTTCGTACTACGAGGCGTTGACCGAGACGCTTGATGAGACGTCGCGGGCGTATCTGGATCTGTCGTCGAAGATGGGCGGCTACATCGGCGACACCGCGCAGGCGAACCGGCTCGCGCAGGAGCAGGCGGAGGTGACCGGGAAGGTCGCCGACAATGTGATCGATCTGCGCGAACAGCTCGGCGCGTTGCCGAAGGGGCAGTCGGTGGAGCTCGATGCTGATCAGATCGCCGGCGCCGAGACCCTGATCGACAAGCTCGGGTTCTCCATTCAGGAGTTGCCCAACGGTAAGTTCCGGGTGACCGCTGATACCGCGTCGGCGGGTGCGAAGCTGACCAGGATCGCCGAGTCGATTGCGGCGACGGATATTCTGCGGGCGAACCCGACGATCGACGCGGATACGACGGTGTTCGAGGCCGGTAAGTACAAGGTCGATAAGGATCTGGCGGCGCTCGGGAAGACGATCACTGATCCGACGGTGCGTGGCAGCTTCGACAAGTGGACCAAGGGCAAGGATTTGACCTTGCTCGACATCGCGCGTCTGGACACGCTGCGCACTGATCCGAAGATCGGTGCGAAGTTGCAGGAGTGGCTGGATGCGAAGGCTCAGGTCGATCAGTGGCAGCCGCCGGCCAAGCGGCAGACGGTCACGGTGGAGTATGTGGCGTATCAGAATCCGTTCTCGACGAACGGTACCGCGGTCGGTCAGCATTACGCCAGCACGCAGTATGCCGGTGGTGGGCAGGTGCGGGGGTATGCCGACGGTGGTGGTGTCGGGACCGATGGTGCGATCCGGGGGCCGGGTTCGGGGACCTCGGATTCGATTGCGGCGATGGTGCCGGTGGGTGGGCATGTGTTCACCGCGGCCGAGACCGCCGCGGCCGGTGGTCCCGATGGGCTGAATCGGGCGTTGGCGGCGCTGGCCACCTCGTCGGCGTCGGTGCCGGTGGCCGGTGGTCCGTTGACGGCGGTGCGCCTGTCCAATGGTGAGTTGTATGCCGACCCTGCGAAGGTGGCCGCGGCCGGTGGGCATGCGGCGATACTGGCGCTGCGTCAGCAGCTGCGCAGCCCGGCCGGGCATTCACTGGGTGGCGCGGTGTCGGCTGAGCAGGTCGGTAAGGCCAACGACGGCCTGCCTTATATCTCCGGTGCGCGCGATTGTTCGATGTGGGTGTCGTGGATTGTGCAGGCCGCCAAGGGGGAACCGCTGCAACGGTTGTTCACGACGTATTCGTTGCTTGATGGTCAGACGGCGGGGTTGCAGGCGGGGGCGTCGGCGTCGGATCTGATCGCGGTCGGGACTTCGCGTGAGCATATGGCGGCCACGGTGATGACCGCCGACGGGCCGGTCAATACCGAGTCCGGTGGTAATTCGCAGCCCTCGCAGGTGCGGTGGGGCCGCGGCGCTGCGGGTGCGTTCGATCCGCAGTTCACCAACCGGTATCACCTGCCGATCAATTTGATCAATCCGGCGCCGACACCGGAGGACAAGCCGGCCGATGATCGGTCCCCGTTCATTCCGGATGCGGCTCAGAACAAGAAGGATCAGGAGCTCGCCCGCGGCGGCGACAAGGCCGAGCAGAAGCAGACCATTGAGGCGCCGACCGCGCCGAAGTTGGAGGATGTGGCCGCTGAGGCGGCGCGGATCGGTGTGCGGGGGTTGCTGGAGACGTTCGGGTTGGAGGATTCGGCGCTGGCCGATCCGGATTCGACGACGATCGGGCGGGCGGTGACGATCGCGCAGAACACCGACCGGTACCGGCGTGAGCAGGCGCAGGCACCGACGGCCACCGACGATGAGGGCGACGGTAAGAAGTCGTCGACCAAGCGGTCGCAGGCCGAGAAGGACGCCGACGATAAGGCGTTGCTCGATCTCAAGACCAAATATGAGCGGGAGAAGCTGGACCGTAAGCAGGCCTACGAGCGTGAGCAGGCCGCGATCCGGGCGGCGAACAAGGACAAAGACGTGCGTGCGCAGAAGCTCCTGGATCTCAAGCAGCAACGTGACCGCGACGAGCTGGATAAGAAGTTCGCATATCAGGCTGAGCAGCGGCGGATCAAGGAAACCGATTCGACGGGCACCTCGGGCACCGACACCGCCAATACTGCGGGCACTTCCACCAATGATGGAACCTATTCCGGGCGTGTGCATCCCAAGGACGAGACCGACCCGTACCAGATGGTGAACGCTGCCCCGTACAACGCGGCGTTGGGAACGGTGCAGTGGGACAAGCAGATCGCGGCGGCATTGCAGATCACCGGGATGCAGGCCTCCTACAACGAGATCATGCGCGCGCAGGGTGATATCGAGTCCAAGGGTGATCCGAAGGCGCTCGGGCCGGTGTCGGCCGACGGCACGCCGTCGGGGGTGTGGCAGGTCAAGCCGCCGACGTTCGCGTCGATGCGGGACGACAAGCTCCCTGATGATGTGTTCAACGTGCTCGCCAATGGTGTGGCCGCGCTGAACTGGACGGCCAAGCGGTGGGGTGGTCCGCAGAATGTGTGGCCGACGACCCTCGGTTATGCCGACGGTGGTGTGTGGTCCCAGCGTGCCAAGGCCGGCGGTTTGGACCCGATGCCGGCGACCAAGGCTGCGGTGGTGGCGGCCGATGCGTGGCGGGTGATCGGTGATCGTGCGGTCGCTGATGAGTTTTTCATCCCGGACACCGATGATCCGCAGCATGTGGCGATCGGCGCCGAGTGGGCCCGCCGGCGCGGGTTGCAGCTGGTGCAGATGCATGCCGACGGTGGGATCGCCGCGCGTGCTCAGGGCGGGCAGGCCGGTCTGTCGCAGGTCCTCGCCGAGCCGCGGACCGAGGTCCACAACCATGAGGGCTCGCGGTATGAGTACAGCGGTCCGGCTGAGCAGGCCGGTGACTTCTTCCGCGGTGCGCGCCGGCACGACAACATCGTCACCCAGGGCGCCGGTATCGCGCGGATCGGGCGTAAGGGTGTGCGTCGGCGGTGACGGTGCGCCTGGTCGACGACACGCTGTTGCGGATCTACGACTGGCGTGGGTCCGGTGACTTCGTCGAGTTGTCGGGGCCGCGGCAGAACACCCACGGCGCGCAGCTGCTCGAAGGGCTCGGCGGGATCTTTGATGCGCCGGTGACGCAGGTGGAGATCCGGGCGGCGACGTTGCCGGGTGCGATCCCGGTGACTGTGCGCGTGGCCAAGCGGGCCATCGATCTGCCGGTGATCGTGCAGGGCGCCGATTCGATCGCCTGGCAGTGGTGGAACCGGAGGTTGCGGCGGCTGTTGTCGCCGACCCATGATTCACCGTTGGTGGTGGCGACGTTGCCGTGGGGTCCGCGGTGGATCGGTGTGCGGCTGCGGGAGAATCCTGACGATGTGTTCGGCGTCGATCCGACGTTGTCCCGCTCGCACATCTGGAACTTGCAGTTCGATGCCTACGATCCGGACTGGCGTAGCCGCGACCTGACGGCGACGTGGCGTAACACCGCCGGCACCGGATACGGGAACCTGCGGATCGCCAACCGCGGAGATCGTCGGTCGTATCCGAAGTGGGTGGGTGGGGCCGGGGATTGGGTGTTGCAGCAGTCGCCGGGCGGGTTGTGGAATCCGTTGCCGCGCATGGCTGCCGGTGAGGAGTGGGTGGCCGACTCGCATCCGCTGGCCTTCCAGTTGCAGTCCACGGCCAACCCGAACAAGTGGGAGCTACTCCAGCGTGGGTTCACCCGGTGGATTGAGGGTGAGGGCGAGTACGTGTTCGGGGTGAAGGTCGCCGGGTCGTCGTCGGCGTGGTGCCAGCTGCGGCTGGAGCAACGGTTCTCACACCCGTGGGGCTGAGGGGCTGAGATGTCGGGGCCGATCGATCCGGATGCGGTGTACCACCAGCTCAAGGCGGTGCAGCACCAGACTCGGCGTGAGCATTTCGAGTCGGCGCTGATTCGGTGGTGGGACGGCGACATGAACATCAACATCGAGGTCCGTTCGGACATCTTCTCCGAGGGTGAGGACCCGGTCTATGCGGTCGGTGGTGCCACGTGCCAGGTGCCCTACCGCTCCCCTGAGGGGTACTTCGCCTACGACTGGGTTCCCGCCGACGCTGATCTGAATATGACGGTGGAGGTGCACGGGTACGACGACCGTGTCGGGTACAAGGCGCTCAGCGTCGACTTGGTGACCGACGAGGACGGCACCGAGTGGGTGGAGGTCACGTTCGTCTCGTTCTTGGCGTATTGGGAGTCGCAGATCCTGATGGCGATGCCGTTGCTGCCGGCGGCGTTGCAGCTGCCGAAGCTGTTCGCGATCCCCGGCGACACCCGCACGGTGTACCTGCTGAGTTTCTGGCTCAACCTGCTGCAGACCTACTCGCCGCTGTGGCGGGTGCCCGATTCGGTGACCCCGGAGGGGATCGCCGACTCGATTGATCCTTCACGCTGGCCGCTGGTGGTCGCCCCGACCGGGCTGCTGGGCACGTTCACCAAACCGACGATCACCTCGTGGCGCTTCGACATGGCGTTGCCGGCGATGACTCAGGGACTCAAGGACGCCGAGTGCATTCCGATCGCCCGGCCGTGGCTGGTCGGTGACCGGCAACCGTTCCCTCAGTACATGAGGCTCTCGCGTAACTGCGTGATCATCGACATCGAGCACCACCCACGCACACCCGGGCTGGTCGGCACATTGCTCGGCGGGCTGATCCAGCTCGTCGTGTCCCTCGGGACGAACCTGGTAACTCAGGTGACTCACCCGGTGCTGGACCCGAACGTGATGCCGGCGTTGCCGTCTCAGCATGCGCTCGGCAATCAGGTGGGGTTGCCGCCGGCGCAGCCGTGGCCGGTGTACCGGCTGGGTCAGTACTCGGGTCTGGTGGGCACGAGGGTGGCGAAGAAGAAGTCGACCGGGACGATCTTCTGGACCGGTGGCCGTTCCCCGGAGTGGGTCAATCAGGGCATCACCTTGGCGATCACGACGGCGCTGAGCTACATAGGGTGGCTGATGGCCATCCCGGGGTTGGCGCACTTGTATCAGGGGCAGCTCGACAATGTGGTGCTGGCGTTCGCGAAGGTCGAAGACACCGCGCGGGCCCGGCGCGCCGGGAGGTTCGCGCTCAAGCATGTGTGGTGCGCCGAGGGCTCAACGGGTTTCGGCATCAGCACGGCGCTCGCACTCCGGAAGGGTTGGTATGACTCGCGGCCGCGGATCGTGCGGCACGCCGAGATCATTGACGGGTTCCCGTATTTGGTGGGCAAGCACATCCGCAAGGGCACGATGTGCTGTTTCGAGATGCCCGACGGGTCTCTGTATATCGATCAGATAACGAACATCAAGTGGCGTCGTGATGAGGAAACCGCCGGTCTGCGACGCACTTTGGTGGTCGGCGATGACGACGAGGACGAGGACCCGATCGCCCAGTTGTGGCGGCACGCCAACGATCTGCGTGAGATCGCCAAGAAACTGTTCCTCGAGAAGTGAGGTGTGGGCTGTGTCCGGTGAGGTGTGGCGGGGGCCGTCGGCGGCGGATCTGCAAGGTCCGCACCGGTTTGCCGAGTTCTTCCGGGACATGCCGATCCTGGACGGCGGCAACGCGTTGTATCTCGACGACGCCCAGCGTGATCGGCTCGGCTGCCACGCCGAGGCGTGCGGGCTGCGGAAGACCGCACCGCGCCAGATCAAGTACTGGCCGTCCCCGCGTGGCCAATCCGGTTGGGGCAACACCGGTTTGTGGGTGCCCGCCGACACCCCGGACCCGCCGGAGCTGGCCACACCTGATCCGGCGGCGATGACACCGGCTGAGCGGCAGGTGCTGCGCGCCCAGCTCGCCGCGTTCGACGATGACGAAGGAGACGACGATGCCTGACTATGCGACCGTGACCGCCGATTACACGCGGTTGATGACCAAGCATTTCACGAAAGGTCGTGGTGCAAGCAAGATCCGGTTCGTCACTCGCCATCACAACGCCGGGATCTCGACGACCGATCAGACGTGGCAGACGTGGCAGAGGCGTGAGGCGTCGGCGCACTATCAGATCGAGGTGTCCGGCCGGGTGGGGCAGCTGGTGTACGACGCCGATACCGCGTGGGCCAACGGTGACGTCGCGGCGAACGCTTCGGCCATCGCGATTGAGCACTCGAACTGTGGTGGTGCCGAGCAGGATTGGCCGATCGCTGACGCGACGATCGTGGCCGGTGCGAAGTGGGCCGCGGCGCTGTGCGTGTTCTACGAGCTCGGTCGCCCCGAGTACGGCAAGAACATCCGCGATCACAAGAACTTCTACGGCACCGGCTGCCCGTGGCATCTGGCCGCCGACCACGAGGGCCGGCCGGGCAAGTACCACGCACGGTGGATGCAGGTCGCCCAGGACCACTACGACTCCATGACGAGAGGAACCCCGACCGTGTCGACTCCGAATCTGCTGCAAGAGATCTGGGATCAGCTGCGCGGCCCGAACGGCAAGGGGTGGCCGCAGCTCGGTGGCCGCACGATCGTCGACTCGCTGGCCGAGGTACACGCCAAGCTCGACACGCTGATCAAGGGAATGGGCAAATGAACATCGCTGACCGACCTCGCGACGACGTGCTGCACCTGCTGTCGCTGTTCGAGTGCGACCATCTGCCTCCGCACCTGCGCATGGTGTCCGAACAGTGCAGGTCCGTGGCGCTGACGATGGTCAACCGATCCATGGCCGGTCCGGAGCTGACGGCCGGGTTGCGGAAGTTGTTGGAGGCCAAGGACTGTTTCGTCCGGCAGGCCGTGATCGATGCTCGCAGTGCTCAGGGTCCGGACCTATGAGCGCTGACGAGGTGCTCGTCGACGTGCTGCGTGCCCAGCTGGCAGCGCAGCCGTGGTGGCGCACATCAGCGAACACCGTGACCTCGGCGGTGACGCTGGGTGTGAATGCGGTGTGGCTGCTGGTGTCGTTCGGTGTGGATGTGGACCCGATGGTCATCGCAGTGGTGGCCGCGCTCGTGCAGCTGCTCGGGGTGGTCGGGGTCAAGCTCACCCCGAACGGGGTGACGGCCCGGCAGATCGACGAGCTGGAGGCGTACGTGGGGCGGCATCGTGCCTGACATGCCTGCGGGCACGCATCCGCTGGTGTGGTTGTCGGCGATCATCATGCTGACCACCCCGACGCTGGTGATGACGATCCGCAACGCACGGTCGGCGGCGGCGGTGCGTGACTCGACGGTCAACGACCACCCGCGGCCGCTGCGTGATGATGTCGACGACGTCCTGTCCGAGCTGCGGGCGTTGCGTGCTGAGGTGGCCGAGCTGCGCGCGGAGGTGCGTGCCATCGATGAGCGCACCGCGCGCATCGGGACCGAGGTCCGTGAGGACCGCACGTTTCGGCGTGACGGGGATGCCCGGGTCAATAAGGCTGTGCGCGATCTTGAGCACCGAGTCGACACCGTGATCAGCAAATACCATCCGGAGGAGTTGGCGTGACGAACAATCTGGGGACCTATCTCGGGGATGTGCTGCTCAAGGCGAAGGTGTTCGGGTTGGCCACCCCACCGGGTGAGCCTCCGCTGCAGCATGCGCAGCTGTCGGTGGTCGGTGATGACGCATCGCTCGGCATCCCGGTGTTGCGTGGTGATCCGGGTGCGGCCGGTGCGCCGGCGGCGCCGTTCAAGTGGCAGTTCCCGTCGCTGGATTCGGCTTCGGAGTTGCCGACGCTGACCAACACACCGACCGATGTCGGTAAGGCGTACGTGATCAATGACGGCACCGGCACCGCCGACATTGCGTACTGGACCGGCACCCAGTGGCGGTACTTCGTCGATGCGTTCGGGCCGGGTCTGCCTGGTCCGGTCCCTGACATCACCGTCGACGGTGAGCTCGTCGCCGCCGGTGATCCGTTCGCGGTGGTGGTGTCCGGGACCGCCGAAGCTCCGCACCTGCATTTCCAGGTGCCCGCCGTACCGGGCCCGCAAGGTCCGTCGGGGCCGTGGCAGCTCTACGACGACACCCAGACCAGGGACACCGGTGATGTGCCGGTGTGGTCGGATGCGGCCGCGAAGTACGAGCCGCGGTCGTTGCTGGAGCTGGGGTCCTTCCCGCGGGTGCTGCGCTACACCCAGCCCGAAGGTGCCTTCACCGCGTACACGGGGACGAACGGGTCGCACACGATGTGCGTCATGAGTCTGCCGTCGCTGGCGTACGCCTATCACGTCGATGTGCATGGGCATGTGCGGGTCTCGCGTGCCGGTGATGCGACGACGCGGGTGGCGATCGTGGTGCGACTCGGTGACGCGTCGTCGGGGCAGATCGTCGGCAAGGGCATGGCGGTCGAGTCCGGGCCGTGCATCATCGTGCCGCACTACTCCTCGCAGGAGTCGGGGAAGACGAACCTGACGGCGACCCCTGATGGTGCGACCGGCCGCACCGCGGCCGAGGCCTCGGCGTTGCTGTACGCGACGGCGGTGGTCGTCGACGGGGCGGGGTCGTGGTCGGTGGCCGCAGTGGATGCGCAGCTGTCGGTGTCGTTGATCCCGGCGAACGCCTGAGGCCTGCGCGATGACGTCATCGTTGCAGCCGGTGCAGGACTGGTACGACGATCCGCCCGACCGTGACCTGACCGGTGGCGGGTTGCCGTTGACGGTGCCGTTCGTGTTGCCGTCACGGCAAACGCAGGAACGGTTCGACGACAACACATCCTACGATCGGCTCGACACCTCGCGGGTGCCGTCGGTGACCGGTGGTCTGCCGATCGATACGAATGTGGCGAACCTGCTGGCCGGGCCTGGTGGGTTGACGACGAAACCGAACATGCTCTCGGCGATCGGTGCCGCGTTCGATCCGCTGATGGGGATGCTGACGGTGGTCCAGGTGGACCTGGCCGCTCAGCAGGCCACGGTCAACGATCATTCGCAGTCCATCACCGAGCTGCGCGAAGCGTTCAACCAGCTGATCTTGCAGGGCAATGCGCTCGTGTTCACTTCCAACAACACCTACACTCCGTCGGCGGGGGTCCTGTCGGTGGATGTGATCCTGATCGGCCGCGGTGCCGGCGGTGCCGGTGGGACCGCGTCGGCGGTCAACGGTGGCCCCGGCGGCGGTGGCGGTGGTGGTGGTGAGGTGCACGTCAACATCCCGGCCACGCTGCTGCCCAAAGATGGTGAGGATTTCGCGTCGATCGAGATCACGATCGGCGCCGGCGGTGCCCGCGGCACGGTCGGCAACCCCGGTACCGGTGGCGGTGACACCGTGTTCGGTGGCGGTCTGCTGACCGCTGGTGGTGGTCAGGGCGGGATGACCGGTACGTCGACCGCGCCGGGTGTCGGTGGTGTCGGCGGTGCCGGGATGATCCCGGGCGGTGCCGGCGGTTCGGGTCGGGTGTCCTCGGGCAACGGCTGGCCAGGTGGGAACTCCACGAGCGCCTACGACCTGCACGGCGGCGGTGGCGGTGGGGGTGGCGGTACCGACGGTGGTGGTGGCCGGATCGGTGGGCCCGGCGGTATCGGCGGGATCTCTGCCGGCGGCACATCGGGGAACACCGCGACTCGTGATGGGCATCCGCCGTCGTCGATCGTGGCGACCGGTGCCGGTGGTGGTGCCGGTGGCTGGTCCGGCGGGGACGCCGGTAACGGTGCGTTTCCCGGCGGGGCTGGGGGCGGGGGGCGGGGGGGTGCCACCGGGACCGCCGGGGGGGGCCGGGCCGCCGCGGTCATGTTCATCATCGAGCCCCCGGCCTGACACATGGGTCTGGTGTCGCACACGATTGTGTTCACCGCCGACGGGCTGTACTACCCGCCGACCGGGTTGCGGTCGTTGCAGGTGATTCTGCGCGGCGGCGGCGGCGGCGCCGGCAAGGGTGGTGGGGGTGGTGGTGCGGCTGTCGCGACCCGCAAGATCGGCGGCACCGACCTGACCCGCACCGGCGGCGTATATGACCCGGTCGAGGTGGTCGTCGGTGCCGGTGGTGCCGGGGGGACGACCGGTGCACCTGGTGGCGCATCGTCGTTCGGGGATCTGGTGTCGTGCCCTGGCGGCGAGGGTGGCACCGCCGATGGTGTGGTCGCCGCCGTGGGGGGGTTCTCGGTGATGCGTGGCGGTGCCGGCGGATCGCAGGCGCTCCCCAACGGGGGTGATGCGTCCTCGGGGCCGGTGCGGTTGCTCGCCGGCGGTGGCGGCGGCGGATACCCGGGAGGTCCCGGCATCGGTCGCGGCGGCGCCTCAGGGTTGGTGCCCGGCGGTACCGGCGGCGGCGGAGCCGGGGTGTCCTGGCCGCCGCTGTGGGAGGTCGCGCAGTCCGGGTCCGGTGGGTCCGCGTACTCGGCGGGCACCGGCGGCGCCGGAGGTTTCCCCGCCGGCGGTGGCGGCGGAGGGTTGACCGGCGGCGAGGGTGCCGCCGGTGTGGTGACGGTAGTCGAACTAGTCCAGGAGACATAGCTATGGGAGTTGCGTACGAGGTGGGGCAGGTGTCCGGGTTCGCCGGGCCGGCAACAGTTTTCCGACTGGACCCGACTTTGGCGGGCCACGAGTTCGTGACGGTGTGGGTGCAGGATGTGTTCGGCGCGCAGGGCCCGGAGGCGGTGGTGGTCGCCGCTGTCGATGCCTCGGGGGCGGCGAAGTCGATGACCCGGCTACCCGGCTCGTACGTCGCGGCATCGCCGACGGTGTCGGGGGCGTTGTGGCTCAACGGATATCAGATCAGCGCAGGAGAATAGAACGATGGCGCTCAAGAAGAACTGGCAGTCCGGTGACACCGTCTACGGCACCGACCTCAACGCCATCGCCACCGTCGCCGACGCCGCGTACAAGAAGCCCGGGACCGGGATTCCCGAGACCGACCTCGCGGCCGCGGTCCAAACCAAACTCAACGCAGGCGGTGGTGGTGGTGGCACTGTGTCGTCTGAGGACATCACCGATGCCACGGCCGTCGGTAAGGGCCTGATCGTCGCGGCGAACGCGGCCGCGGCAAGGTCGGTGATCGGTGCGGGCACATCGAATCTGGCGTTGGGGTCGTCGAGCTCGACGGCGTGCCCGGGTGACGATGAGCGACTCTCCGATGCGCGTCCCCCGACCGCGCACACCCATGACGTCGACGACATCGACGCATCAGGGACACCGTCGTCGACGACGTACCTGCGTGGTGATGGTGTCTGGTCGACACCACCAGGCGGCGGTGGTGGTGGCACCGTCTCGTCTGAGGACATCACCGATGCCACGGCCGTCGGTAAGGGCCTGATCGTCGCGGCGAACGCGGCCGCGGCAAGGTCGGTGATCGGTGCGGGCACATCGAATCTGGCGTTGGGGTCGTCGAGCTCGACGGCGTGCCCGGGTGACGATGAGCGACTCTCCGATGCGCGTCCCCCGACCGCGCACGGCCATGCTGGTTCTGACATCACCTCGGGCACCGTCGGGTACGCCCGGCTGCCGGTGGGGACCGCCGCCAATACCGTTGCGGCCGGTAATGATTCCCGGTTCACCGATACCCGAACCCCGACTGACAATTCGGTGACGTCGGAGAAGATCGTTGACGGTGCGATCGTCAACGCTGACATCAACGCGGCGGCGGGCATCTTCGGCTCGAAGCTCGCGGCCGCGGTGCAGACCTCGCTCGGGTTGGCCGACACTGCGGTGCAGCCGGCAGGGCTGTCGTCGGCGATCGCCACCGCTCAGCAGGTGGCGGTGAACGCTCAGACCGGAACCAGCTACACACTGGTGCTGGCCGACGCGGCGAAGGCGGTCGAGTGCGCGAACGCGGCCGGGGTGACGGTGACGGTGCCGCCGCACGCCTCGGTAGCCTTCCCGGTGGGGTCGGTGCTGGAGGTGGTACAGACCGGTGCCGGTCAGGTCACCCTGGCGCCCGGCGCGGGCGTGACCCTGAATGCGGCGGTTGGGTTGAAGTCGGCCTCTCAGTGGGCGGTGATGACGCTGCGCAAACGCGGGACCAATGCGTGGATCGTGGCCGGGGACGTGACGGCGTGATCCCGGCGACCCGGTTCCGTGCTGGCCGCCGGTCGGTGCCGTCGGGTGAGGACGCTGAGTTCATCGGCTCCGCGGCGGCGTCCGCGACATCGGTGACACTGCCCGAGCATCAGGCCGGGGACTTCCTCCTGATCGTGGCACTCACGACCTTCGCCTCGTCCGGGTCGGTGCAGCCGACACTCCCTGCCGGGTGGACACAGGTCCGCGCCGACACCGGCGGCATCTCCAGCTACGGCAAAGCCACCATCGGATACCGGATCGCCGCTTCGGGGGCGGAGGCCTCGGGCACCTGGACCAACGCCAACACCGTCATCGCAGTCGTCTGCCGAGGAGTCACCGGCATCGGCGCCACCTCGTACGCCAACGCCGGCAACGTCGGAGCAACCCCGCTGGCCCGCGCGGCGGCCACGGTCAACGCGTCCTCGCTGGTGCTGCAGGTCGCGCACGCCGGTGACTGGTACGTCCAGGCCACCGACATCGCCGCCCCGTCAACCTCACCGGCCACCGACCTCCTGGCACACACCCACACCGGGGCGCTCACCCGCACCGAGGTGTGGGACTCCGGTGGTCCGGTCGGCGGCACCACCATCACCGCCAGCTCACAGGCCATCACCTGGAGCCCCAACACCGACTACGGCACCCGGTCGTGGATGACATGGATCATCGAACTCACCATGTGACATTCACCTGAAACCCAATCACCCGAATGTCACGCGGCCCGACCGCGGATCAGCGACAGGCCGGCGATGGCGGGCTACGCAGCATGCATCATCGCGGCGCGTACCTCGTCGTCGTCGACGGCTGTGTATCGCTCGGTGGTGGCGACGGACGAGTGGCCGAGCAGAGTTTGGACGGCGCGCAGGTTCCGGCTGCCGCGGTAGGCGCGTGTGGCGAATCGGTGGCGCAGGGTGTGGGCGGTCCAGGTGCCGGGCATGGCGTCGGCGCAGAGTTCGCCGACGCGTCGGGGTGAGAGGTGGCCGTCGATCTTGCCGGGGAACAGCCATCCGCGTCGGCCGGCGCCGGGGGTGTGCCAGTGTGGGCCGGTCTCGATGATGTCGGCGAGTTCGTCGGCGATGGGGATGACGCGGACCTTGCCGCCCTTGCCGTGTACGCGCAGCATGGCGCCGCGGTCGCCGTCTTCGAGGTCGTCGGTGTGCACGGTCGCGATCTCGGCTCGGCGTAGTCCGAGTTCGGCGCCCAGACGCAGCATGAGCAGGATTCGCCGGTCCGTGGTGGCGATCGCTCGGTTGACGACGCGGTCAGGTGCCGGCCGCGGTGCGGGGTTCGCGACAGAGATCTTCGGCAGGTGGCGTGCGGGGTCGGTGTCGAGTCGGCCGCTGGTCACGGTCCACGCGAAGAACGCAACGAGTGCGTTGCGGTGGCCGCGTCGAGTGTCCAGCGCCCAGCGGGCGGCGGCGAGGTACTCGATGATGCGATCGGCGGTGACCTCACCGGGCAGGCCTTCGACGGCGCGCGCGAATCGTTCGAGCTGCTGCCGGCGGGTGTTGATCGTCGTGGCTGGCCGGCCGATCGCGGCGAGGTAGATCAGCCAGGCGCTGATCAGCGGCGCCCAGTGCTCGGGGACGGGTTTGGCGCGGCCGGTGTTGTGGGTGGGTTGCGTCGTGTACGAGTTCATGAATGTGAATCCTGTGACATTTGATGCGGTCTTGACCAGAGGTCGTGCGCACTTCGGGACGATGGTCTTTTCTCTGCCGGATCCGGCAGTGACCAGGGTGTTGCATGGCCGATCGTCATCGGACGGGCCGTATGTGGTCAGGGTGCACTTGCTCGACGAGCCCGTTGTCCCATCGCACGCGGACGTGCGTGCGGTAGACGCGAGACACCCGGCCCACCAAGTCGATGCTGCTGATGCCACTGATGCCGACATACCGGACGCGTTGGTGCGTGTGGTAGTCGTCGGAAACGTACATCCGTGCCCCCCTCACGACGCGCGCCGACCGGGTTTGGACGGCACAACCACCGGTTTGGGGTCCGGGCGCTTGAATGGGACGACCTTGCCGGTCGTGGCCGCAGCCTGCTGATCGGACTGAGCGACAGAAGGTTTGGGGTTCGAATCCCTACGGGCGCACCATACGAATACTCCCCTCCGACGATACTCGGAGGGGAGTATTCGTGTCGGTCGTAGCCTGGACCTGTGAAATAGTCTGGACCTGTGAAAGCAGTGATTCTCGGTGCGAGTGGTTTGATGGGTGGCTTGGTCGGCAGGCGGCTGGAGGAGTCGGGGGCCGATGTGGTGCGGGCCCACCGGGGGAGTGGTGTCGACGCGGTAACCGGGGTTGGGCTTGCCGATGCGATTGTCGGCGCCGATGTCGTCGTGGACTGTCTCAACGTGACCACGAGCTCGGGACGCAAGGCGATCGGGTTCTTCGCGGCGGCGGCCGGCAACGTCAGTCGTGCCGTCGACGCTGCCGGTGCCCGGCTGGTCTGCCTGTCGATCTGCAATACCGCCGACCCTGCCGTCAACAAACGTATGGGTTACTACCGCGGCAAGGCTGCCCAGGAACGGGTGTACCGCGAGAATCTGGGCGACCGCGCCACGGTCGTCGCAACCACCCAGTGGTTCGAGTTGGCGGCCACCATGCTCGATCGGTTGTCGGCCGGGCCGATCGCGATGGTGCCGCACATGCTGACCGCGCCGCTCGCCGCCGTCGACGGCGCCGCAGTGATCGCTGATACCGCGCTGGGCGAGGCGCACCAGGGCAAGACGCTGGTGACCGTGCGCGGTCCGCAGCGGCTCGACCTCGCGGACGTGGGGCGGGTGCTGCGCCGGCAGCAAGGAAAACGCGCCCCCGTCGCCATCAACTTCGGCGGCCCGGCCCTCCGTGACGGTCGCCTTATCCCCGATCCTGCCGACGTCGTTACGGAAACCACGCTGGAGCAGTGGCTCGCGTTTTGATCACGCGGGAGTCGGGTTACCAGGCGACGTCCGGGATCGCGGCGTCGATCGGGAACGGGTGATCGGTCAGGATGTGGTCGCGGTGGATGCCCGTGGGTGTGTACACGGCGTCGGGGGACAAGGCGAAGGTGTGGATCACCATCGCGTCGTCGTCGTTCTCGACGCGCCAGAAGACCGGGATTTCGGCTTCGGCGTATTGCACAGGGCGGAATTTGCGGTCCTTGGTCTTGGTACGTGGCGACACCATCTCTACCGCGAGGCTGATATCGGCGGGCACGAACGCGTAGCTGGCGGCGGCGACGGCGGTGCGTGAGACGGCCATTAGGTCCAATACCGTTCAGTTAAGGTCGTTGAGGGTGTAGCCTGGTGGTGTGCCGCGTGC